>DYMG01000062.1 GCA_020721655.1 Paludibacter propionicigenes
CAATTTATCTTTTCGCAACATTTTATCGTCTGCCAGTTTATTTAAATAATTTGCATCTGTTAATCTTAAGTGTGTTAATCAAGATATTTTGATTGGGTATTGTTAGATGCAATTCCTTTTAACTCAGCTAAGGCAGCGTGTGCTGTGGGTATAAAGTTAGCTATTTGGTTATACTTTTAAAAATGTCTTAGAATTCTGCTTAAAAATATGAATTTTGTTTATGAAATTTTATATAACAAAAAAAGGCTGACAAAATTGCCAGCCTTTTTTGTGTTTTTAAATGATTACTTAACAATCATTTTTACCACTTTATTACTGTCAGAGCTTATTACTTTTACGAAGTAAGTTCCTGATTGTAAATTAGAAGTAGCTATTCTAATATTGTTATCTCCTAAATTTCCATTATATGTTTTATTATAAACGTTTTGCCCGTTTATGTTATAAATATTAACAACTAATTTTGATGTTTTATTTAAAGTAAATTTTAAGTTTGTGTAATCAATAGCTGGATTTGGATAAATAATTAAATCGGATAAGTTGTTATTTTTAGCCGAGTTTAAATCTTTAACACTTACTGGACCTGCATTAGATTTAGACAAAAATACACCTCTACCAAAAGTTGCAGCGTAAATATATCCGTGATTTATTACGCCATTTTCCCATTCGTTTTTAACTGTTTGTTGAAATAGGTCGAAAACTGCAACATTAGGGAACCCATCTGTTTGAACTACCCAATTAACTGTAGAATTTGTAATATCGTTACTTAAATAAACTCCGTATTCAGTACCTAAAACAACTTTTCTTGAGTCGTTCCAAACAATTATTGAGCTATAAACAGGTATGCCAACTAAATCGCCTGTTACATCAATAAAGTTATCGGCTAAATTTGTGCTTACAGTTCCGGCTGCATTTGTTGAGTAATAAATGTGTGGAGTTGAAGAGTATCCTCCAAGTGTTACAATAATATTGTTAGAAACTTCAGGGTCTGGAGCTATTGATGTAATGTAACCGGGAAAAGTTCCTATGGCTTGTGTTTCCACTAAATTTTTATCTATAATTGTTACACCATTTACGTTTACATACCTAGCCACTAATAAATTTGTTGATTTATATAAAACAGCGTTTTTTGAAAAGAACAAAGTGTTACCGTCTTTACTGAAAACTAAATTAGTAGCATTAGTAATGTCGTTTAGTTTGTCTTTATTTATTGCTGCATTAGCTAAATTAATTGCCTGTGTTGAAGCGTAAACACCCTCAGTAGATGCATAAGCAAATATTGTTTGATAAAAATCCCATACTTTAATTTCTGTACCAATTGGAAATTCTGTTCCAGATGTTCCTACGGGTAAATCGGCTGTTGTTAAAGTATAAGGCAATGGTTTTCTGCCTTGGTTACTATAAGCAATTATTTGTTCGCCAACATTTATTCCACTTTCTTCTACTGTATAAATTACTGAATCTATACTATGTGCATCATAATAGCTTTCCCACAAAGCAAAATCTGTATTAAATTCTCCAGTTCCTTGTATAGTAAGCTCCTGTTTATCACCCGTTTCTGTAATTCTGTATATATTTCCAAAGTAAAGTGAACCAAATTTTAGTGTTTTGTTTAGTGTTGGCAATATGCAATCGAAACCATCACCACCTATAATTTCGGTAGTTCTAAGTAAATTTGAGCCTTCCATTGCATTGTATTGTGTTCCATTATCTTGTGAACCCGCAATCCAATTTCCTGTAGGTCCAGCTGCAACATTGTAGAATTGGGTTACATTGTATCGTAAATTATATGATATAAATGTTTCTGCAGAATTTTCCGAAATAAATATACCGCCGTCATTACCAAAATAAATTTTTTGATTTGTTGTTCCATTAAAACCTCTATCGAATGTTATTTCGTGTTGGTCGGCGTGCAAGTAAAACGATTCTGAATTTATTTCTTGGCTTCCTACCCAGTAGCTAACTTGTTGCCAACCAAAATCTGTATCCCAAGAATATAAATCTATTCCTCCTAATAAAATTTTATTTTCATTGTTTGGAAATACTTTTATCACATTGTTGTAATATCCTTGAGATTTAAATGGTTGAAATGATGATGTGTAACTGCCTGAAATGTTTTCCCAGTCTGTACCTGCATTTGTTGTTCTATAAATTTCAAAATCTTGGTATGATGAATTAAAAGGGTTGTCGTAAGTGTTAAAAACTATGCTACAGTAAACGTAGTTTGGATTGCTTGGAGCAACAGCTATTTGTGCTTCCCATATATTTGTAGGTAATCCACTCATAACAACAAAACTATTTGCAGAGCCGTCGTCCGATTTATATATTTTACCTGCAATTACGGCATATACATTTCCATTTGATGCTACTGCTACATCTTTAACGTTTTCTGTTGTAAGTAATTTTGTCCAGGTAGTTCCGTCGTCAGTAGTTTTGTATAACCCTTCTTTTGTTGCTGCATAAACAATATTACCGTATGCTACCAATTGGTTTACATAAGTAAAATTTGCAGTGTTTGCAAGTACTTCAAAAGTTGTTCCGTTTGTAGATTTAGAAATTCCGTTACCAATAAATCCTGTTCCAAATTCTTCGCCTGTACCATAATATATGTATCCATTTTCGGTTTGGCATATTGTAGTTACCGATAAATTTGCTGCATAATCATCTACTTTAAACCATGTTTGTGCTGCGGTTGTCGATTTCCATAAGCCTCCAGAAACAGAGCCCATATAAATAATTTGGCTATTATTTTTATCAACAACAATTGCTCTTGTTCTTCCTCCTACTTTATCGGGTCCCATTTCTTGCCAAGTTAAACTTGAAGCATTTGCATTTTTTATACTTCTTTGGGCTTGAATTTGGGCTTCTATTTGTTTAACATAATTGTAATCAATAGTTCCTGTTTTAAAGTCAACTCTTTGTTTTTTCAACCATTCTATCATGCCATTTACACCGTTAGAATTTGAATCTCTGGGTGTGTAATGTTTCGTGTTTTTATTACTTAGAAACACTAAAACAACAATAGCAACAGATGTTGCAATTCCAAAATTAGTAATTAAACGCCTCATTTTCATATATATATACTTTAATTTTCTGAAAAATTATTTTTTACATTCGACTTGCCAAATTAAACATTTATTATAATTAAAAAAAACTTTTTTTTAACAAAGTTTAACCAAAGCTACAATTCATTGTTTTATAATTATTTACACGTGCTTTTCGGCGTGGTAAGATGAGCGAACTAACGATGACGATTCTACGAATTTAAACCCCTTTTCTAAGCCAATTTGTTTAAAATATTGAAATTCTGTTTCTGAATAATATTTAGTTACAGGTATATTGTTTAATGTAGGTTGTAAATATTGCCCTATTGTTAATATTGATACATTGTTGGCTAACAAGTCGTCCATTGTTTCTAATATTTCCGATTCTGTTTCGCCTAACCCAAGCATTATTCCCGATTTTGCTGATATTTTATTTTGTGCAATAAATTTTAGTACCGATAAACTTCTATCGTATTTTGCGTGTACTCTTATTTGTTTCGTTAACCTGCGAACTGTTTCTAAATTATGCGAAATTACATTTGGTTTTGCATTAATTACTATTTGCAAATCGGATTCAATCCCCTTAAAATCAGGGATTAATGTTTCTATAGTTGTGTTAGGATTTAATTTCTTTATCTCTAAAATTGTATTTGCCCAAAATTGTGCACCTCCATCGGGCAAGTCGTCTCTATCAACTGAAGTTATAACACAATGTTTTAAATTCATTAAATTTACCGATGTTGCAATTTTTTGAGGCTCGTTATAGTCTGGGGCTTCAGGTTTTCCGGTTTTAACTGAACAAAATCGACAAGAGCGTGTACAAACATCGCCTAAAATTAGAAATGTAGCAGTGCCAGAGCCCCAACACTCGTGCATATTTGGACAATTTCCACTTTCGCAAATTGTGTGTAAATTATTTTGGTGCACTATATTTTTAACTTGTATGTATTGTTTTCCGAAAGGTAATTTAACTTTTGGTTTGTTTGAATTTATAATTCTTTTTTCCATAATCATAATAATAATTAATACTGCAAAATTATATTAAGTGTATTTACAAAAAAAATAAATTCCCATATTTATAATTATATAAATATTGAAAATCATACACTTAACTGTCTAAAAAACAGATTATTACAGTCTGTGAATTTTGTATTTTAGTGTTAATAAGCACTTTAATTAATTAAAAAATGATAATTTTTGTAATAATTTTAAAAGATTAGTAAAATTATGTTTTTTATAAATCAAAAAAAGATTATTTTTGCAACGACAATTTAATATTAATAATAAAAATTTTTAATAAAATGACAAAAGCTGACATTGTAAACGAGATTTCTAAAAACACAGGTATAGAGAAAACTGAAGTTCAAAAAACTGTTGAAGCTTTCATGGAAAGTTTGAAAAACTCTTTATCTGAAGGAGATAATGTTTATTTAAGAGGTTTTGGTAGTTTCATAGTAAAAAAACGTGCTAAAAAAACTGCAAGAAATATTTCTAAAAATGAGACAATAATTATTCCTGAACACTTTATTCCTGCATTTAAACCTGCAAAAACTTTTGTAATTAAAGTAAAAAGTTCAGTAAAATAATTTCAGTAAAAAAAATTAACTATAAAAAATATTATTATGCCAAGTGGTAAAAAGAAAAAGAGACATAAAATGGCTACTCACAAACGAAAAAAACGTTTAAGAAAAAATAGACATAAGAAAAAGAAATAATTTGTAAAACTTGCAAAATTATTGCCAATAAACCTATAATAAAAGTATTATAGGTTTATTTCTATTATCTCCCTTAAAACTTTATAAGATATTATTTTCAGCAAAATTTGTTGATAGGTATAATATTGTCTAAAAAACAAAATGATAATGAGTACAGAGTTGATAATAGATATTTCACAATCAGAAATACAAATTGCTTTACTTAAAGATAAAAAATTAGTAGAGTTAAACAAAGAAAAAAATAATTTAAAATTTTCTGTTGGAGATATTTATATAGGCAGAATTAAAAAATTAATGCCCACATTGAATGCTGCATTTGTCGATATAGGGTATGAAAAAGATGCTTTTTTACATTATTTAGATTTAGGTCCAAAAATAAATTCATTAATAGGTTTTTACAATTCTGTAATATCTTCTAATCCAAACAAAACTGGAACTTTGCCAAAAGTAAAAATATTACCCGATATTGATAAAAATGGTAAAATAACCGAAGTTTTAAAACAAGGACAAGAAATAATTGTACAAATTGCCAAAGAACCCATTTCAACAAAAGGACCTAGGCTATCCTCAGAAATATCATTAGCCGGACGTTGGCTTGTATTGCTTCCATTTTCCGATAAAGTTTCTGTATCGCAAAAAATTAAAAATAACGAAGAAAAGACCAGATTAAAACAAATTGTTTCGAGTGTAAAACCTCACAACTACGGTGTAATTATACGAACTGTTGCAGAAGGAAAAAATGTAGAAGACCTAAATAATGAGTTAAAAGAACTTGTAAATAAGTGGGAGTCTGCATTCAAAAACTTTAAACGCGAAAAAGAAAATTACCAACTTTTAATAGGCGAAATAAACCGAACATCTTCAGTATTAAGAGATTTACTAAACTCATCGTTTAACAATATTCACATTAACGATGTTGTTACCCACAACGAACTAAAGAAATACATATTAGATATAGCCCCCGAAAAAGAAAACATTTTAAAACTATACAATCAAAACGAACCAATTTTTGAACATTTTGGCATCGAAAAACAAATAAAAGGTCTGTTTGGGAAAACAGTAATGATGAAAAATGGGTCTTATTTAATTATAGAACACACAGAAGCAATGCACGTTATTGATGTAAATAGCGGAAACAGAACCAACAAAGGAAACGACCAAGAAACAAGTGCAACAGAAGTAAACTTAATTGCCGCAGATGAAATTGCTCGCCAACTAAGACTTAGAGATATGGGTGGCATCATTGTGATTGATTTTATTGATATGCTCGATACAGAACATAAAAAGCTACTTCACGAGCGAATGCGAGAAAACTTGAAGGACGACAGAGCAAAAAGTCAAGTACTGCAACTAAGCAAATTTGGATTAATGCAAATTACAAGAGAAAGAGTTCGTCCGGAAATAAATATAACAACAAACGAAACTTGCCCTGTATGCAAAGGCTCTGGAAAAGTTTCTTCGAGTATTATTTTTGTTGACGAATTAGAAAATTACCTTGCGTATATTGTTACAAAAACAAACCATAAAAACATACTTTTAAAAGTCCACCCTTACGTTGAAGCCTATATAAATAAAGGTTTTTTTAGCTCAATACGAAAAAAATGGAGTAAAACTTTTAAAATAAAAATTAAAGTAGAAAATAGCACAAAATACAGCTTTTTAGAGTCGCATTTTTTCGATTCTAAAAATGAAGAAATAATTATCTAAAATTATATTTTTATATAATATAAAATTTAATGGAAAACATAAGAAACTTTTGCATAATTGCTCATATAGATCACGGAAAAAGCACTTTAGCCGATAGACTTTTAGAATTTACAGGAACAGTTGTTGGTAAAGACTCTCAAGCACAAGTACTAGACAATATGGATTTAGAACGCGAAAGAGGAATTACAATAAAAAGCCATGCGATACAAATGGATTATGAGTATCAAAGCAAAAAATATGTGCTTAACTTAATTGACACTCCCGGACACGTAGATTTTTCGTACGAAGTTTCTCGTTCTATTGCCGCTTGCGAAGGCGCTCTTTTAATTATTGATGCCACACAAGGTATTCAAGCACAAACAATTAGCAATTTGTATTTAGCCATAGACCATAATTTAGAAATAATACCCGTTCTAAATAAAATGGATTTAGATAACGCAATGCCCGAAGAAGTTGAAGACCAAATAATAGATCTTATTGGTTGTAAAAGAGAAGACATTATACGTGCAAGCGGAAAAACAGGAATGGGAGTTGAAGAAATTCTAAAGCAAACAATAGAAAAAATTCCACCACCTGTTGGCGACCCAAATGCCCCTCTCCAATGTTTAATTTTCGACTCAGTTTTTAACTCTTTTAGAGGAATTGAAGCTTATATTAAGGTTGTTAATGGAGAAATACGAAAAGGCGAAAATGTTAAATTTTTTCACACCGAAAAAGAATATAATGCCGATGAAATAGGTGTTCTTAGGCTTAAACAAGAACCACGAACTGTTTTAAAAACAGGCGACGTAGGTTATATTATTTCAGGAATAAAAACCTCAAAAGAAGTAAAAGTTGGCGACACAATTACACACGTAGAAAACCCTTGTAAATCTGCAATTGATGGCTTCGAGGAAGTAAAACCAATGGTATTTGCCGGAGTTTATCCAATAGATGCCGAAGATTACGAAGATTTACGCTCATCATTAGAAAAACTACAATTAAACGATGCTTCACTAACTTTTGTGCCAGAATCGTCTATGGCTCTTGGTTTTGGATTTCGTTGTGGATTTTTAGGACTTTTGCACATGGAAATTGTGCAAGAACGCCTCGATAGAGAATTTGATATGAACGTAATAACAACAGTACCAAACGTTTCGTACAAAGTTCACACAAAAAAAGGAGAGCTTCTTGAAATTCATAACCCTTCAGGATTACCTGAACTAACCCTTATCGATAAAATTGAAGAACCTCTTATAAAAGCCCAAATTATTACTGATGTTAAATATGTTGGTCCAATTATGACTCTTTGCCTTGATAAACGCGGTATTTTGCAAAACCAACACTACACATCGGGAAACCGAGTTGAAATAAACTTTATTTTACCACTTGCCGAAATTGTTTTCGACTTTTACGATAAACTTAAAAGTATTTCAAAAGGTTATGCTTCTTTCGATTATTATCTAGATGGTTTTACTCCAGCTAAACTTGTAAAATTAGATATTCTACTAAATGGAGAATCTGTAGATGCTTTATCTACACTTATTCATGTTGATAACGCACAATCTTTTGGGAAAAAAATGTGTTCAAAATTGAAAGATTTAATTCCTCGACAACAATTTGACATAGCTATACAAGCTGCAATTGGTGTGAAAATAATTTCTAGAGAAACCATAAAAGCTGTAAGAAAAGATGTTACAGCAAAATGTTATGGTGGCGATATTACTCGTAAAAGAAAATTATTAGAAAAACAAAAAAAAGGAAAAAAAAGAATGAAGCAAGTCGGCAATGTTGAAGTTCCTCAAAATGCTTTCCTTGCTGTTCTTAAACTTGATTAATTAGTATATTTTGTTAAAAATAATAAAATAAACTAAACGCTATGCAATTTTGCTTAAATTTGCATTATCAAAAGAAAACTTAAAAATATCATTAAATTTATTTTGCTATTAGTTTTAATTAATAGCAACTCTAAATTGTTTTCACAAAATAATTATAGAATTATAATAGGTAGAATTATTGATGAAGAAGCCAAAAACGGAGTACCTTACGTTCATATTAAAAATTTAACCGATAATATTGGGGCAATTTCCGATTCTTTAGGAATTTTTAAAATAAAAATAAAAAGCGACACTGTTGAGCTAAAATATTCGGCAATAGGGTATTACACAAAAACTATTGTACTAAATTACGATAGTATAAATATTCCGTTTAATGTGTTTCTAAAATATAGAATTTACGAAATAATGCAGGTTGATGTTTACCCTTTTACAAAAAAAGAGTTTAAACATAAATTCGTTCACGATTCAATTCCAAAAGATAACATAGATATTATTAAAGATAATTTAAAAACTAAATTTAATTCCTCTGAACGATTAAAAGAACTTGCTGAGGCATCTAAAAATAAATTGATATTGGCAATACCTCTTAATTTTAAAACGGATATAGAAAAACAAGAAGAATTACTCGAAAAAATTAAAGAACTTAGTCGCCTTAAAACACAAAACATAGACCGCATAAAACGCATTACAAACCTTACAGGTAAAGAATTGTACGATTTTGAAAGTTTTTGCAAATTTAACTATCAATACTTAAAAAGTGCATCGGAATACACCATATACACCGAAATTTATAAACTTTGGGAAGAATACAAAAAAATTAAGTATTTAAACAATATTGAATAACTTAACAAATGGCACTACCTTACAGTTTAGAAAAAAAATATAATTTCCCCAATAAAGAGTTGGTTAATTTTAGTATTACCGATTTTAAAACCAATATAATTAAACAATTTTCAAAAGATAAAATTATTGAAAATACAAAAAATGAAATATCTATAAGCTCAAATAATTCGTTGGTTAATTTCAATTTTATTTTTGAAATACTTTTTGATGAAAAAGAACCAAATTCCATAAAAACAGTAATAAATTTAGTTAATTTACTTAAAATAAGTATAGTTTTATTAGTTTTTATTGCACTTTTCTCAAAATTTGCATTTCAAAACTTTCTTATTTTTTCGGCAGTATTTTTTTTGATATTTTACTTGTTAAATGTTTTGTTTATTGTAAACTATATAAATAAAAACATAAACAAAACACTTGTAAATATTGGGTATAACACTGAGAGCGGCAACTACGAAACACAATCGGAATGGAGCGAAAATTTAAATAAATGCCCTGCTTGCGGAATAGAAATTTCAGACACCAATATTATTTGTCCAAGCTGTGGATTAAAACTTAAACAAAATGCGTACACAAAACCTTTAAATTTATCGCAAAACAATACCGAACAAAGCATAAAATATACATACAAACCTAAAATTAACAGCT
Source organism: Paludibacter propionicigenes (assembly GCA_020721655.1). Classification (GTDB taxonomy): domain Bacteria; phylum Bacteroidota; class Bacteroidia; order Bacteroidales; family JAFGXI01; genus DYMG01. The sequence goes on from DYMG01000062.1 coordinate 9,769, forward strand.
AAACAATTGCATTTATGAGGAAATTTTCGGCAAATTATATTTTTGATGGATTAGGCAATTTCTATAAAAATGGAATACTCAAAATTGACGATGATGGTTCTATTATTGAACTTATAGACACAAACGGAAATTTAGTTGAGGAAAACAAACTCGAATTTTACAATGGAATTATAACCCCCGGATTTGTAAATTCGCATTGCCATTTAGAATTATCGTACTTAAAAAATAAAATTAAAGAAGGCACAAGTTTGCCAAATTTCATTTCTTCTGTTCTTGAAAACAAGCATTTAAATATAGAAAATGCTAATCTTGAAATGAAAAATGCCGACGAACAGATGAAACGAGAAGGAATTGTAGCTGTTGGCGATATTTCAAATAATAGCTCGTCGTTTCAAACCAAAATAAATAGCAAAATTAAATATCATACTTTCATTGAATTAATTGGTATTGATGCAAATGATATTGATAAAATCGAAATTTTTGCAAGAAATATAAAAAAAGAAGCACAAAAACTAAATTTGTCAAACAATTACACACCACACGCAACTTATTCTGTATCAGAGAAATTGCTGAAATTTATTACAGACGATGCTTATAAAACAAACTCAATAATTAGTATTCACAATCAAGAAACAGAATCGGAAAACGAAATGTTTTTAGCAGCAAAAGGAGAACTTTTGAAAAGTTTACAAAAAATAAACCCGTATTACAAAAAATTTAAACCAAGCCTGTTTAATTCTCTTCCATCAACAATGATAAATTTACCCAAATGCAACAAAACACTATTAGTTCACAACACTTTTACCTCCGAAAAAGACATTAAATGGGTAAATAATTATACAAAATATGCATATTGGTGCTTGTGTCCTAAATCTAATTTGTTCATTGAGAATAAGTTGCCAAATATAAATTTATTCGCAAATGAAAAAGTATGCATAGGTACCGATAGTTTAGCTTCAAACACAAGCCTTTCTATTTTGGAAGAACTTAAAACTATAAACTTTACATTTCCTAATATAGACTTGGTAATTTTGCTAAAATGGGCAACATATAACGGTGCCGAAGCTCTTAATTTACAAGATAAAATTGGCAGTTTCGAGAAAGGGAAAATACCAGGAATAAATCTAATAGAAAACATTAATTTTACCGATATGGCTTTTAATGAACAAAGCAGAGTAAAAGTGCTTTTTTAAAAAAATACCAAAAACTATGGAAACACCTAAAAACACCAAACCTTATGCCCTTATAACAGGTGCATCAAGCGGAATAGGTAGAGATTTAGCTTTTGTTTACGCAAAAAATGGCTACAATTTAATTTTAGTTGCCCGTCGTTTAGAAAATTTGCAAGAAACAAAAGACAATATTGAATTAAAATTTAACTCAATAGTTATTCCCATTAAACTCGATTTATCGAAACCAGAAAGTGCCAACACACTTTTTCTTGAAATAACCAATCTAAACTTAAATATAGAAACACTTGTAAATAATGCAGGATTTGGAATAAGCGGTAAATTCTTAGATATTGAAATTGAACGCGAAACCGAAATGATTACTTTAAACATAATAACCTTAACCCGATTAACAAAACTATTTGCTAAAAAAATGCTCGAAACCGAAGGCGGGAAAATTGTAAATATTGCATCTACAGCAGCTTTCCAGCCATTGCCAACATTTTCAAGCTACTCGGGCACAAAAGCTTACGTGCTATATTTTACCGAATCTATTGCTCAAGAATACAAAAATACAAACCTTAATTTTACAGTTGTTTGCCCCGGTCCAACAAAATCGGAATTTATGGAAACAGCAAACGTTAAAAAAGTAAAGTTTTTTAATATGCCAACATCAATGCAGGTTGCCGAGTTTACTTACAAATCGTCTCAAAAAAACAAAACTGTTGCTATTCACGGATTTTTGAACAATTTAATGAGTTTTTTATTACGATTCTTTCCAAGAAAAATTAATGCATCATTAGCATCAAAATTCATAGAATAAAATTACAAAGCAACTATTTTATGAAAATTTTAGTTTATAGAAAGTGAAAAACAATAATAAAATGAAAAAACAACTACTTTTTCTTTTAGTGAATTTACTAAATTCGGCTATTTTATTCTCTCAAATTAGCCAACAAGGAACGCCACTATCGTTCAAAAATAATTTAAAAAACAACACAAATATTCCAACAATTTCGCTCGAACCACAAGATAAAAGACCATTTATTCAAGAAGATATTGAAAGAGATAAGGATAAAAATCAAATTTGGCGTTTTGGAATTAATGTTCCTGTAAATATTAATATTAAAGAAAAAGCTATTGTTGATAATGTTGAAAATGGGAAATTATACCGATTAAGAATATACTCTAAAGATGCCATTTCATTAAATTTTAGACTTAGTAAATACATACTTCCAAAAGGAGCTAATTTGTTCATTTACAACGATACCCAAGACCAAATACTCGGAGCTTTTACATCAGAAAACAATAAAAAAACTCAAATTTTAGGAATTTCACTACTCTTTACAAATGCAATTACTATCGAATATTTTGAGCCAAACAATGCCGAATTTAAGGGCGAATTGGAAATAGACAGAGTTACACACGGATACAGAAATGCTTACGAATACACTTCAAACAAAGCATTTGGAAGCTCTGGAACTTGCAATAACGATGTTGTGTGTCCAGAAGCCGCTCCATATAATTACGAAATAAATTCTGTTGCAATGCTTGTTACTGGAGGAAATGGTTTTTGCTCTGGAGCTTTAGTAAACAATACCGCACAAGACGAAACGCCGTATTTACTAACTGCAAATCACTGTTATAGCGACCCTGCCGATTGGGTTTTCTGGTTTAATTGGCATAGAACTGAGTGTCAAGCCGGAACAGCATCAACACATAACGATGTTTCCGGAGCAACACTTAAAGCCAGAAATGCCGACTCCGACTTTTGTCTTGTAGAATTAAGTGAAACACCACCAATAAATTATAATGTGTTTTATGCAGGTTGGGATAGACGAGATACACCATCTACCTCATCTGTAGGCATTCATCACCCAAGTGGCGATGTTAAAAAAATTTCTTGGGACAACCAACCCACCACATCAACAGACTATGAACCAAATGCTTATTTAGAAAACTCTCATTGGAAAATATCAAACTGGGAAGATGGAACAACCGAAGGAGGGTCTTCTGGCTCGCCACTTTTTAACCAAGACCACAGAATTATTGGACAACTACACGGTGGTTGGGCTGCTTGCGGAAACACATCGCCAGATTATTACGGAAAATTTTCAATGTCGTGGGACAGGGGCGGAACTTCAACAAACCAACTCAAAAATTGGTTAGACCCACAAAACAATAACCCAGAATTTATTGATGGTTTTGCTCCTATTATGCCTAATTTAGATTTGCAATTAGTTAATATTTTATCGCCACTACCAATATACTGCGATGAGGAGGATATTATACCAACAGTAAAAATTAAAAATTTAGGATCCAATACAATTACATCTTGCACTATAAGCTATTTTATTGATGATTTTGACACGATAACCCAAAATACCACAATAAATTTAGCAACATTTAGAGACACAACTATAAATCTCACAAACCTTAATTTAACATTTGGAAATCACACATTTACAGCATTTGTTTCGTATCCAAACGGAATTTTAGACACAATAAACGAAAACGATACAATTAAAACATCAATAAATGTGCAACAAATAGGAACACAAACATTTCCAATTTACGAAGATTTTGAAAATTTACCTTTTCCGCAATCTCAGTGGGAAATTGTAAATTCCGACAACTCAAAAACTTGGGAAAGAAATACTACGGCAACAGGAAATACAGGCAGTACAGCTTGTGCATATATAAATTTTGCAAGCTATCAAACAACAGGAGCAACAGACTATTTATTAACACCTTGGTTCCAAATGCCAGAAAACGGAACCATTACAATGACTTTTAAAGTAGCATATCGTCGCTATAGTTCCACATGGTTCGATGGGTTAAAGGTTTTAATTACAAACGATTGCGAAAGCTCTTGGGCAGAACTCTACTCAAAATTTGGAACAGATTTAGCAACAGGTCCCGATAAAACAACAGAATTTACACCAAGCTTGCCAACCGACTGGAGAACAGACACGATAGACCTATCAGCTTATTATAATCAAAAAATACGCATAAAATTTCAATCGCAAAATGGTTATGGAAACAATTTATTTATTGATGACATAAACCTCAATTATATAACAGAAATAGGAGAAAACAACAGTGGTAACATTAAAATATTTCCAAATCCAACAAAAAACACAATTAAAATTATTGGTATTGAGCATTGCCAAATAGAAATAGTAAATTTATTAGGTAAAGTTATTTCAAAAATAGAAGCAAACAATAATCAAGAAATTAACCTTTCTGAAAATATTGCAGGTACTTATATTTTGCGAATTATAACAGAAAACAACACTATTATTAAGAAAATCATAAAGTTGTAAAAAATTGAATTTTAATGTAAAATATTAAAGAGGTCAGTCTAAAAAGTTATAAAGTTA
>DYMG01000063.1 GCA_020721655.1 Paludibacter propionicigenes
ATTTGCAAAAACTAATACTTTACAAAATGAAATTAAATAAAAATATTCTGCCAATAATTACAGCCTTAATAATTTTTGTTGTTCTTTCTACTATTTATTTTTCGCCAGCTTTGCAAGGAAAACAAGTCGACCAGCACGACACAAAAGTATGGGTTGGAATGAGCAAAGAAATAAAAGATTACAAAGCAGAATCTGGAGAAACAACCTTATGGACAAACTCAATGTTCGGAGGTATGCCTACTTACCTTATAAATTCAAGCAACCCGTCAAATTTAACAAAATATTTCCATTCGTTTCTAACTTTGTGGGATACATTAAGACCTATAAACTTCGCAATTTTATATTTTTTAGGATTTTATATAGCCTTGCTCCTATTTAAAGTTAACCCATGGTTAAGTATTGTTGGAGCATTAGCCTTCGGTTTTTCATCGTACTTTTTCATAATAATACAAGCCGGACACGTTACAAAAGTTATTGCAATAGGTTATATGGCTCCAATTGTAGCCGGAATATACTCGGCATACAACGGGAAAAAACTATTAGGTGCAATTGTTATGAGCATTTTTTTAAGCACTCAACTACTTATAAATCACCTACAAATTACATATTACACAATGCTTTTAATACTACCATTGGTAATTATTATTTTCATCAACAATATCAAACAAAAACAAACCTCAGAATTCTTAAAATCATCATTAATACTATTAGTAGGTCTTTTACTTGTTATTGGAGCAAATTTCGCATCCCTTTACACAACTTACGAATACGGAAAAGAATCGCTACGCGGTCCATCAGAACTTAATATAGACAAAAACAACCAAACCTCCGGATTAGACAAAGATTACGCTACATCTTGGAGCTACGGAAAATTAGAAACATTTAACCTTTTTATACCAAACTTTACAGGAGGAGCATCGGGAGCAGAACTTTCTAAAAAATCGGCTTCGTACAATAAACTTTTAGAAGTTGGTGCAACAAAACAACAAGCAAACGATGCCATTAAACAAATGCCAACATACTGGGGACCACAACCTTTTACCTCAGGTCCGGTTTATATTGGAGCCTTAGTTATATTCCTTTTTGTAATGGGTATTTTCCTTGTAAAAGGAACTTTAAGAACTTGGTTACTTACCGCAACAGCACTATCAATAATGCTTGCTTGGGGAAAAAACTTTATATTTTTTAGCGATTTGTTTTTCGACTACTTTCCCGGATACAACAAATTTAGAACAGTTTCTATGATTTTAGTTATTGCAGAATTTACAATTCCACTTCTAGGAATTTTAGCACTAAAAAACATCATAGAAAATAAAGTTACAAAAGAACAAACAATAAAAGCCTTAAAATATTCGGTAGGAATACTAACCAGTTTAATTGTTATTTTCTTAATAAACCCTGGTATTTTATCATTTACTTCGGAAACCGATGCACAACTACCAGAATATTTAAAAGAATCAATTATTACCGACCGAGCATCAATATTTAAAAGCGACGCATTTCGCTCTCTAATATTTGTATTGATTGGTGCCGCAACAATTTGGCTATTTATAAAAAACAAAATAAAAGCAACCCACTTATACATAATTATTGGATTAGCAATAGTGATAGACCTTTGGGCTGTAAACAAACGATACCTAAACGACAATAATTTTGTAAACAAAAAAAATATTGAAGTCCCATTTACAGCATCAAAAGCCGACGAATTTATTTTACAAGACAAAACATTAGACTACAGAGTCTTAAACCTCGCAGTAAGCACATTTAACGATGCAAGCACATCGTACTTCCACAAATCTATAGGCGGTTACCACGGTGCAAAAATGCGTAGATACCAAGAACTTATCGACTTTTACATAACCAAAGAAATGCAAAACATAATAAACACACTGCAAAACAACCCTACACAACAAAGCGTTGAACAAGCTCTACAAAAAAATGTAGTACTAAATATGCTTAACACAAAATACATAATATATAACTTAGAAGCCCCTCCAATTTCAAACAATTTTGCATACGGAAACGCTTGGTTTGTTGAAAATACCGAAATTGCTAACGATGCCAACGAAGAAATTAAAAAAATGAACAACTTTAATCCAACAACAACTGCAATTATTGACAAACGCTTCTCAAAAGAACTTTTCAAATTTACAAAAGACACAACAGCAAAAATAAACCTAACAAGCTATAAACCAAACCATTTAACATACACAACAACAAGCAAAAGCAACCAACTTGCAATATTCTCAGAAATATATTACGACAAAGGCTGGAACGCTTATATTGATGGCAAACCTACAACACATTTTAGAGCCAACTATATACTTAGAGCTATGAAAATCCCATCAGGAAAACACACAATAGAATTCAAATTTGAACCAAAATCTTGGCAAATAGGCTCTATAATTTCACTAACAAGCTCAATAATTTTAATAATTTCTCTTATATTAATTATTTATTTAGAATTCTTTAAAAAGAAAAAAATAGAGAAAATCTAAAAAATGCCAATTATAACAATAACATCAGACTGGGGAAAAACCGATTTCTACAGCGGGATTTTAAAAGGAATTTTAAAAACAGACTCCCCAAATGTTGATATTATTGATATAAACAACGAAATAGATTCGTTTAACATTGCACAAGCCGCATTTATTATTGCAAACTCATACAAATATTTTCCACAAAACACAATTCACATTATTGCAATAAAAAGCGAAGCAAAAACAGACCACAAGCACATTGTTATTAAAGATAATGGACACTATTTTATTTGTGCCGATAACGGCATACCCGGACTAATTTTTAAAGATACACCAGAATTAATTGTAGAACTAGAAACCATCAACATTCAAGAATCTTTTCCAGAAGCAACCGTTTTTACAAAAATTTGCAAATATATTGTTGATAGAGGAGATATTACAGAACTCGGAATTTCAAAAAACTCACTATTCCGCCAAATAGATTTACTACCATCTATAGGAACCGACTACATTGCAGGAACTGTAATATATAACGACTCATACGGAAACGCAATAACAAACATTTCTAAAGACATTTTTAACCAATATCACAAAAACAGAACTTACGAAATAACCTTTGTATCAACCAGATACATAATATCAAAACTAAGCACAAACTATTTTAATGTACCAGAAGGCGAAAAACTTGCACTATTCAACTCTATAAATTTACTTGAAATAGCAATAAACAACGGAAACGCTAAAAACTTATTAGGCTTAGAAAAAGGCATTAATATTAAAATAAAATTTAAGTAAAACAAACTATTAAATGCTAAAAATTGGATTAACCGGCGGTATAGGAAGCGGAAAAACCTCCGTAGCTAAAGTTTTCGAAGTTTTAGGCATTTCTGTTTATTACTCAGATTTTTGGGCTAAAGAAATAACAATTACCGATAAATTTGTAATAAACTCTCTGAAAAATGAATTCGGAAAAAACATATACCTAAAAACCGGAAACCTGAACAAAGCCCTTTTATCAAAAATTATTTTCGAAAACGCACAAAACAGAGAAAAAGTAAACTCAATAATACACCCAGCAGTTGCAAAACATTTCGAAATTTGGGCAGAAAAACATAAAAAAAATAACGAGCCTTACATAATTAAAGAAGCCGCAATACTTTTCGAAAGCGGTGCTTACAAACAAGTTGATAAAATAATAACAGTTTTTGCAAACAAAGAACAAAGAATAAACAGAACAATGCTAAGAGACAACAGCTCAAAAGAAACCATTTTATCCAAAATAAAATCGCAAATACCTGAACAAGAAAAAATTAAAAAATCAGACTTTGTAATTTACAACAACGACAAAAATATGATTATACCCCAAATTATTGAAATCCATAAAAAAATATTGCTAATATAAATAGTACTATGAGCGGTGCACAGCAACCAACAAGATATCTCGGTTGAACTAAAGTCGCTATAGCAAAGAGTTATAAAAGTTTAACTACTAATACACAAAAATTATAAAATATTATTTTATTGATTAAATAAGTATTTGCAAATTGAATGTTTATTTTTTACATTTGTAAATGTTTCTAAAAAACAAAAATAGGTTCTTTAAATAACAAGTAAAACCGTACATATCAACAATAATAATTATTGATATTACAAAATTAAAATTATTAACTTTTAAACAAATAAAAATTCATCATGAAAAAGTTATTTTCATTAATTGCTGTTTTTTCGATGCTTACTTTTGGAGCATCTAATTATGCCGTTGCTCAAGACGCAACCACAACAGACACAAACGCTGTTGAAAAAGTAGATACCAACAAAGCTGTAGCAGAAGAAGTTGCCACAACAACAGAAAATGCAGAAGAAGTTGCAGCAGAAACTGCCGACAAATCAATGAACCAAGTATTAAAAGAAAAATTTATTGAAGGTGGTCCAGAATTTATGAGCGTTGTTTTACTTGCTTTAATTTTAGGCTTATCTCTCGCTATAGAAAGAATTATATACCTAAATTTAGCAACAACAAACTCTGAAAAATTATTAAAAAGTATTGAAGATGCTCTTAACACAAACGGAATAGATGCTGCGAAAGAAATTTGCAGAAATACAAGGGGTCCTGTTGCCAGCATTTTCTACCAAGGTTTAGACCGATACAACGAAAAAGACGAAAACACATTAGAAATAGTTGAAAAATCAGTAGTTTCTTATGGTGGAGTTCAAATGGGACAATTAGAAAAAGGCTTAACTTGGATTTCACTATTTATAGCTCTTGCACCAATGTTAGGTTTCTTAGGAACAGTTATTGGTATGATTGAAGCTTTCGATGCTATTGAAATAGCAGGAGATATTCAACCATCTTTAGTTGCCGGCGGTATTAAAGTTGCTCTTATTACTACAGTATTTGGTCTTGTTGTAGCTATGATTCTTCAAATATTCTATAACTATATAGTTTCAAAAATTGACAGTATAGTTAACGATATGGAAAATGCATCAATTTCTTTAATAGATATTTTGACAAAATTTAGAATAAAATAAAATGAGCAACACGTTATCAAAATTAGTATCAATATTTTCGTACACTCTATTAGCAGTTTCAGTACTACTTTTTGTAGGATACTTATCTGGGTGGAACGACGAAGGTATTTTAATAGGTTGGGTTTATGTTTTAACTGCTTTGTCTATTGGTATTACATTAGCATTTGCCTTTATAGGCTTAGCAATGTTTCCCAAAAAAGCAAAATTCTCACTTATAGGAGTTGGAGCCTTATTCTTGATTTTTGGTATTTCCTATCTTTTTTCTTCAGATGGAAGCGTATCAACACATATTATGGAAAAATCAGGAATTTCGTTAAACATGTCACATTTAATTGGTATGGGTTTAGTTGCAACATATATACTAAGTATATTTGCTTTAATAGGAATAGTATTTACCGAAATATCAAAAATTTTTAAATAGCAGTTTTCTGCTTAAAAAACAATAATTATGTCAAGAAGAGACGTACCAGAAATACCATCAGGTTCAATGGCAGACATCGCTTTTATGTTGCTAATCTTTTTCTTGGTTGCCACAACAATGAGTACCGATTCGGGTATTATGAGGAAATTACCTCCAATTGCTGAGCAAGACCAACAAGATGATATAGAAATTAAGGAACGAAATGTTTTTGTAGTTCTAATAAACTCAAACAATCAACTATTAGTTGAAAATCAAATCCTTAACATTAAACAACTAAAAGAAAAAGCTAAAGAATTTATTGCAAATAAAGCAAATTTAGAAACTTTGCCAGAAAAAAAGCAAGTTGACATAGATTTACTTGGACCAACAATGGTTTCTAAGCAAGTAATTTCGCTACAAAACGATAGAGGCACAAAATACGAAATGTATATTGCTGTTCAAAACGAACTTACAAAAGCCTACAACGAACTTAGAGACGAATTCTCTATGGGTAAATGGAGTAAAAAATACGACAATTTATCTACCGAACAGCAAGAAGCAGTTAGAAATTTATACCCTATGAGAATTTCAGAATCTGAACCTAAAAATATAGGAGGTAAATAAAAATGGCAAAATTTGTAAAAAATACAAGCAAATCGCAACCAGCTATTTCTACAGCATCGTTACCAGATATTGTATTTATGCTACTGTTCTTTTTTATGGTTTCTACTTCTATGAGAGATAGCTCTATGCTGGTTAAAATTACCTTACCTAAAGCCAGTGAAATAAAGAAAATTGAGAAAAAATCGTTGGTTAGTTATGTAAATGTTGGTCCTCCAACAAAAGCATTTCAAAAAATTCATGGTACTGAACCAAAAATTCAGCTTAACGACCAATTTGCTACTGTTGAAGACATTCGACAATTTATTAGTAGTGAACGAGATGCTATGAACGAAAACGACAAACCTCAAATGACTACTTCTTTAAAAGTAGATAGAGATACTAAAATGGGAATTGTTACAGATATTAAACAAGCCCTAAGAAAAGCTAGTGCATTAAAAATAAATTATTCAACAACAAAAGATGTTGTTTTAGAATAATTGTAATATATATTATAAAAAAAGAGGAGCTTAAGCTCCTCTTTTTTTATGCCAAAAGTTTTTTAACAATATCCGATATTGTTTTACCATCAGTTTTACCCGACAATTTTTTTGAGGCTAATCCAATAACCTTACCCATTTCTTTAATAGACAAAGCTCCTGTTTCGCTTATTATACTTTTAATTTCGGTTTCAACCTCATCAACAGTTAGTTGTTTTGGCAAGTATTCAGAAATATAAGTTGCTTCGTTTATTTCCTTTTCTGCCAACTCAGGTCTATTATTTTGTTTGTAAATTTCTGCAGTTTCTTGTCGTTGCTTAATTAGTTTTTGAATAATTTGGAGCTCTTTAGCTTCATCTAATTCGCTATTTGCTTTTTCTGTTTTTGCTAACAAAAATGCAGCTTTTATTGCCCTTAAAGCCTCTAATTTTTCTTTATTTTTCGCAAGCATTGCTTGCTTAATATCTTCATTAATGATTTCAAAAAGTGCCATATTATTAAAAATTTGGTTTCAATACATATTTTGAATAAAAATTATTTATTATCTCAACTGCTTCATCGGCAGTATCAACAAGTTGAAAAATAGACAAATCTTTTTCGGAAATTGTACCTTCTTCTAACATTACTTTTTTTATCCACTCAACTAAACCACCATAATACTCCCTACCAACAAGTACAATTGGAAATGCTGCTATTTTCTTTGTTTGAATTAAAGTTACTGCTTCAAAAAACTCATCGAATGTACCAAATCCGCCAGGCATTACAATAAACCCTTGAGAAAATTTCATAAACATTACCTTTCTAACGAAAAAGTAATCGAAGTTTATCGATTTATCAATATCAATATATGGATTTGCATGCTGTTCAAATTCTAATTCTATATTTAAGCCTACGGAAGTTCCTCCTCCCTCTTTAGCTCCTTTATTGCCGGCTTCCATTATTCCGGGACCTCCGCCTGTTATTATACCATATCCTTTTTTTGTAAGTTTATATGCTATATCTGTAGCCATTTTGTAGAACTTATCTTCTGGTTTAGTTCTTGCCGAACCAAATATTGTAACGCAAGGTCCAATGCTTTCTAACTTATCAAAACCTTGAACAAATTCTGCCATTATTTTAAATAGTTTCCACGACGACGACCTTTCTGATGCAGAAAGAGATGTCTTTTCAAATGCTAATTTTATTAATTCTTCTTTGTTTTCTTCCATCTTGTTTTTTCTTATAAAAGTAAAAAAAAAGCTCTGAAACCAGAGCTTTTTTTATTAATATTACTAAAAATGTTTATTTTTTCTTATCTAACATTTTTTCTCTTCCTTTAATTGTATCGTAAGTTACTGCTGTTGCCACAAATACCGATGAGTAAGTACCAACTCCAATACCAATAAGCAATGCAAATATAAATCCTCTAATAACTTCACCTCCAAAAATAAATATTGCTATCAATACTAAAAGTGTTGTTAACGATGTATTTAATGTACGTCCTAAAGTACTGTTCATTGCTAAATTGTAAACCTCAGCTCTATCTTTTTTCACACCATAAATACCAACATATTCTCTAATTCTATCAAATACAATAACGGTATCGTTTATTGAGTAACCTATTACAGTAAGAATTGCAGCTATAAACGACTGGTCAACCTCTAATGAGAATGGCATAACCGATTTTAGTATTGAGTACAATCCAATTACCACAAGTACGTCGTGAAGTAAAGATACTAAACCACCAAGTCCAAATTGCCAGTTTTTAAATCTAATAAATATGTACAAGAAAATCATAATTAAAGAGAAAAGTATAGCAAAAACAGCTGAAATTTTAATATCGTCGGCTATTGTTGGTCCTACTTTTTGTGAACTCATTCTATAATCTTGAATAAATTTATCAAAATCAACATCTTTTCCTAAAAATGATTTTAGTCCATTATACAAAGCTGCTTCAACTAAATCGTCAGCTTTTGGGTCTTCACTATCTATTAAATATTTTGTTGAAATTCGTAATTGATTGTCTTCTCCAAAAACTTTTATTTCTGGTGAAGATTGTAATGAAGTTCCCAAACTTTTTCTAAGTTCTTCTATATTTTGTTTGTTTTCAAAACGAACAACATAAACTCTACCTCCTTTAAAATCTACGCCATAATCTAAACCTTGTACTACTAATGATATTAGACCTACAGTTATAATAATACCTGAGAAAATATATGCTTTTTTTCTAAGCTCTATAAATTTAATATGTACATTTTTAAATGGGTTTTCTGTAAATTTATTTGAGAACGATATTTTTTTATTTTTATCAAGTAAATAAATAAATATTAATCTTGTTATAAAAATAGCTGTAAACAATGAAGTTAAAATACCTATTATTAAGGTTGTTGCAAACCCTTGAATTGGACCTGAACCAAATATATAAAGTATAATACCTGTTAATAAAGTTGTTACGTTTGCATCAATAATTGCAGAATATGCGTTTTTAAAACCATCGTCTATTGCTAATCTTGTACCTTTTCCGGCTCTAATTTCTTCTTTTATACGCTCATATATAATTACGTTTGCATCTACAGCCATACCAAGTGTTAGCACAATACCTGCTATACCGGGTAATGTTAGCACTGCTCCCATTGATGCTAAAACTCCAAATATAAAAAACACGTTAGAAATTAATGCCACATTAGCTATTAATCCTGCTGTTTGATAGTAGAAAATCATAAATAAAAGCACTAAAATAAACGCTATTACAAATGAAATTAAACTCGAATTTATTGCTTCTTGACCTAAAGAAGGACCCACAATTGCTTCTTCTATTATTACTGCCGGTGCGGGAAGTTTACCCGATTTTAAAACGTTTGCTAAATCTTGTGCTTCTGTAATTGTGAAATTTCCTGTTATTGATGAACGTCCGTTTGCTATTTCCGACTGTACATTTGGGAATGAATAAACATAACCGTCTAATACTATTGCTATTGGATTTCCTATATTTTGTTTTGTTAATCTTTTCCAAACCGAAGCTCCTTCGCCATTCATTGTCATTGTAACTTCTGCTGTTGCTTGACTTTGACCGTATTCAACTCTTGCATCTGTAATTACATCGCCTTCTAAAGATGCTCTTCCGTCTCGTCCTGCTTTTAGTGCAATTAATTGATAAAATTCTTTTTTATTGTTTTCATCACCCATTTCTGTAGGTTTTACAGACCAAGCAAATTTTAATTTTCTTGGAAAAATAGAGTGTATTTGTTCCATTCTTAAATATTTACCTACCTCTGCTGTATCTTTTGCTAAAGCCAAACCTACTACGGCTCCTTTTACCGGATTGTTTTGGTTGTCAATGTAAGGAAGTAAAACATTCCAAAGCACAGCTTTTGAACCTTTTTCGTTTAACGTGTCTGTTACTTCTTTGTTTTTTAATTCAGATACTAAAGATTTTCCAGATTTTGTTGTATCGGTTGTTTTCTTTGTTGTATCTGGTTTTGCTTCTGCAACAGATTTTGTTGTTGTATCAGAAACTAACTTATCTACCGAATTTTCTGATTTATCTATTGTTTTTACTGCAAATATTTCCGATAATCTGTTGTTTGCATCTACTAAATTATAGAAAACGCCTTTTTCTTTATCGTCGCCAACATTATCATAAACAGCCCAAAACGAAAGTTCTGCTGTACCTTGTAGTAATTTTCTAACCCTATTTGGATCTTTTATACCAGGTAATTCTACTAAAACTCTACCATTTGCTAATGGTTGTATATTTGGTTGGGTTACTCCAAATCTGTCAATACGAGTTCTTATAATATTAAATGAATTTTTAATAGCATCGTCAGATTCTTTTCTAAGAATTGTTAATACCTCTTCGTTTGTAGAATTATAATTTATTTCGTTTTTAAGGTCGATAGTAGCAAAAATTGATGCTAATTTACCTTTAGGACTAAGCTCTTGAAAGGCTTTTCCAAACAATGTTATAAAATCTTCTTGACTATTTTTTTGTAATTTCTTTGCCTTTTTTATTGCGGCTAAAAAAGTTTGGTCTTTGCTATAATCCGATAAAGATATTACAACATCAACAACCGAAACCTCTAAGGTTACATTCATACCGCCTTTAAGGTCTAATCCAAGATTAATTTCTCTTTCTTGAACTTCACCAAAAGTGTAGTTTTTAATACCAAGATTATAAACCCCTACATTAGACATTGAGTCTAAATAAGATTGCTCTTTCTGTAAATCACCTTTTGCATAGTCTTTTGCGTCATTTTTTACATTGTTTGCTACATAAGTAAAAGATAACTGATATAAACTTACTAAAGCAAAAACTATTGCGAAAAGTGTTATAGCTCCTTTGTTTTGCATTTGTACATTAATTTTCTAAATGTTAATACCTATTTTTTATTTAAGTTGGCAAAGATATTGATTTTTTTTATTATTTTGTTATTTTGACTTAACTATTTAATAAACATTTAAATTTTATTTCCTTTTTTCTTTAAATTTAAACTGTTCATTTGCGATAAGAAAAGTCCTAAAATAACTATAAATATACCCAAATATTTAAATATTGATAAACGTTCATCTAACACAAAAAAGGCAACAACTGCCGTAAATACTGGTATTATATTACTAAAAAAACCAGCTTTCGACACTCCTATTTCTTTTATTCCTTGTGCAAATAGAATAAATGCTATCGACGATGCAAAAATACCTAATTCTACTATCGAAATTATTGAATTTATATTATGATTTATATTTACAAATTCTTTTAAATCGAAGATTATAAACAATGGTAAAAACCCAATTATTGCGAATACATTTTGAAAAAAAACTATTGACATAGCATTATATTTTTCACTTATTTTTTTAACAACTAAGCTATAACCTGTTGCCGCAAAA
Source organism: Paludibacter propionicigenes (assembly GCA_020721655.1). Lineage (GTDB taxonomy): Bacteria > Bacteroidota > Bacteroidia > Bacteroidales > JAFGXI01 > DYMG01. The sequence goes on from DYMG01000063.1 coordinate 11,373, forward strand.
ACTGCAAGAAACATCAATAAAATACCTTCTGTTGATGCTTCTAATTGCAAATGTTTATTAAAAACTATTATTAAAACTCCTACAAAAGAAAATGCCCCTCCAAATATATTTATAAGCAAAAGCTTTTCTTTAAATATAAAAAAAGAAAATATTGGAACAAATATTGGAATTGTTGAAATTATTACAGATGCAGTTGTTGCACTAACTTTCTGTAAACCAAATAATTCTCCTAAAAAATACAAAAAAGGCTCGAAAAAAGCTAACAACAAAAACCAAGGTAAATCTTTTGAATGTATTTTAATTTTAATTTTTGCTACTAACGAAAACAAGTAAATAAAAGAAACGGCAATAAACAAACGAAAAAGTACAATTGTAAATGGAGAATACGTTTCTAATGCAATTTTTGCCCATACGAACGAAAAACCCCACAACAGCATTGAAAGCACTAATAAAAAATATATTTTTAAATTTTTCATTGTTTGCAAATGTAAATATTATTTACTTGCCAAAATACTTGTTAACTAAATTTCGACTTTACTTTTTACCGCATTAATTTAAATTATAGATAACAAACCAATAAAAAAAAGAAAAAAAGAGTTAAATTTGTGAAATTATTTAATTACACAAAAATGAATAAATTTAAAATTGCTATGGCTTGCGATCATGCAGGTTTTGAGACAAAAGAAGAGCTTAAAAAATGGTTGCAACAACAACAATTTACAGTACAAGATTTTGGCACATTTTCTAACGAAAGCAGCGATTATCCAGATTATGCACACCCAATGGCTATTTCGGTAGAGAACAAAGAAAACGATTTAGGCATTTCTCTTTGCGGAAGTGGAAACGGAATAAATATGGTAGCAAACAAACATCAAGGAATACGCTCGGCTCTTTGTTGGAAACCAGAACTTGCAAGTTTAGCAAAACAACACAACAACGCAAATGTTTGTGCAATTCCGGCTCGTTTTGTTACTGTTAACGAAGCTAAAGAAATTGTAACAGCCTTTTTAGAAGCCGAATTTGAAGGTGGTCGCCATCAAAAAAGAATAGACAAAATACCTACTAAATAGAATGAGTAAATCTGAACATATATTTTTAAAAAAATCTACCGAAAAATCGTTCGATTTATCTCATAGAAAAACTATTAAGTTTAATATGAGTAAGTACGACGAAGCTTTTGAACGTGGCAAATTACAATTCAACAATTTAGAACAAGCAAAACAAATAGTTGCCGAATCAAAACAAAAAGCAATCGGAAATTTTAAAAAATACTTGTTAGAATTCGAGAAAAATTTCATTAAAAATGGAGGCGAAGTAATTTGGGCTTTAAACTCAAATCAAGCTGTTGATGAAATTTTAAAAATAATTACACAAAACAATGGTAAATTGATTGTTAAAAGCAAATCAATGACTACCGAAGAAATTGAACTAAACTCAGCTTTAGAAAAGCATGGTATAGAAGTAATGGAAACCGATTTGGGCGAATTTATAGTTCAGGTTGCTGGCGAAAAACCTTACCATATTGTAACTCCGGCAATGCACAAATCTAAAGAAGATGTTTCAAAACTATTTTTCGACAAATTTAACACCCCAATAGAAAGCACACCTCAAGAAATTACCGAATTTGTTCGCCAAAAACTACGTCAAAAATTTTTAACTGCCGATATTGGTATTTCGGGAGGAAATTTTTTAATTGCCGATGTTGGTGCTATTGCTTTAACTGAAAACGAAGGAAACGCTTTACTTTCAGTTTCAATGCCAAAAATTCATATTGCAATTGTTGGAATTGAGAAAATTATACCATCAATAAACGACTTAAACTATATTTGGCCCGTACTTGCCACACACGGAACCGGACAAAACATATCGGCATACAATTCAATAATTAGCGGTCCAAAAAAAGCAACCGAAGCCGATGGTCCTGAAAAAATGTACGTTATTTTACTCGACAATGGTAGGTCTGACTTATACAACACCGAACTTTATTCGGCATTAAATTGCATTAGATGTGGTGCTTGCTTAAACAATTGCCCTATATATAAAAATATTGGTGGATACACATACGAAACAACCTATAGCGGACCAATAGGCTCAATAATAAGCCCTCATTACAATGGTTTTGAAGAACTTAAACATTTAAGTTTTGCTTGTACTGTTTGTGGTAAATGCACCGAAGTTTGTCCGGCAAAAATTGATTTACACAATTTATTACTTATAAATCGTAGAAATGCCGTTAATCAAGGGTTCGACAAATTGGCTTGGAAAAAAGGTATGAACTTTTACAAAAGAACCTTGTTGAGCCGCAAAAAAATGGATAGATACAATGGTAATTTGAAAAATTTTGCATTTCTATTTGTAAAATCTATTTGGGGTAAACAAAGAGCTTTACCAAAATTTTCTAAACATTCGTTTAGTAAGCAATGGACTAAAAACAAAACTAAAAACCAATAAAATATGCTATCAAACACCTGTAAATATGCATTAAGAGCAACAATTTTTATATCTCTACACGTTAAAGATGATGAAAAAGTTGGTTTAAAAAAAATTTCCGACAAACTAAATATACCATCTCCTTTTTTGGGTAAAATATTGCAAATTTTAGCTAAAAATAAAATTTTATCGTCATCTAAAGGTCCAAATGGAGGCTTTGGTATTGCCAAACCATCTGCTAAAATTAGTATTATGGATATTTACAAAATTATTGATGGTACCGATTATTTTTCGAGTTGCTTAATTGGCGTTCAATCGTGCACCGACGACCCCATAAATTCGCCTTGCCCTTTACATAAAAAATATTCTACAATAAGAGACCAAGTTTATAATTTGTTTGTAAATACCTCAATTAATGATTTAGTAAACGATATTGAACGTGCAGAAGGTATTATTAATATATAAAAAAAGAGGCTGCATAAATATTGTAGCCTCTTTTTTATAA
>DYMG01000064.1 GCA_020721655.1 Paludibacter propionicigenes
AATCATCAATAAATAAAACACAATATTAGCGGTTATTGAAGAAAAACAACATTTCAGTAGTTAAAAAAATAGATTAACTTTGTAAAAATGAATTTTGAATGAGTAAAAATAAATTAGATACTAATTTTTACAACAGAGTTACTGAATTATTGAAAGAAGCACGAAAGAGTGTTGTTCAAACTGTTAATAAAACAATGGTTTATACCTATTTTGAAATAGGACGAATGATTGTTGAGGAAGAACAAAATGGAAAAGAGCGTGCAGAATATGGAAAACAAATTTTGAAAGAATTATCTAACCATTTGATTACTAAGTTTGAAAAAGGCTTTTCTGTAACTAATCTTCAACAAATGAAGAATTTTTATAATGTTTACGGAAAACAACAGACAGTGTCTGCTAAATCTGAAAATTCAATTGTTCAAAATGAGAATTTACAATTAAGCTGGTCGCATTATTTATTACTAATGCGGATTGAAAATATTGACGAAAGAAAATTTTATGAACTCGAAACAATAGATAACAATTGGAGCTTTGCAAGTAAATATCAGACAGTCTTACCAAGTAAACAAGAACTAAAAAACTGATTGAAAATAAAAGTAATGCATAACCAACAAACCGCTAACAAAGTCTAAAAATAAACAATTAAAACTTAAAGATTAACTTTGCAGAAAGTAGAAAATTACCGTGATTAAACAAATACTTAACAACAAAATATTTAAAACCATTTCGGAAATTGCCGATAAAAACGAAATTGAAGTTTATGTTATTGGTGGGTTTGTAAGAGATTATTTTTTAAACCGACCATCAAAAGACATTGACATTTTAGTAATAGGAAGTGGCATAGATTTTTCGTTAAAAGTAGCCGAAGAACTTGGCATAAAAAAAGTTTCTAAATTTAAAACTTTTGGAACATCAATGTTTAAGTACAAAAATATGGAAATTGAGTTTGTTGGAGCACGAAAAGAATCGTACAGCAGAGAATCTCGCAACCCTATTATTGAAAATGGCACTTTAGACGACGACCAAAAACGTAGAGATTTTACAATAAACGCAATGGCTTTTAGCCTAAACAAAGCAAATTTAGGTGAGCTTTTAGACCCATTTAACGGAACAGGCGATTTAAATGAAAAAATAATACGCACACCTTTAAATCCAGACATTACTTTTTCCGACGATCCGCTTAGAATGTTACGTGCAATTAGATTTGCCACACAACTAAATTTTGAATTAGACGAATTAGTTTTTAATTCTATACAAAAAAACAAAGAGAGAATAAATATAATTACAAAAGAACGAATTGTAGAAGAACTAAATAAAATTTTGCTTTCTCCCTACCCTTCTACTGGCTTCATTTTATTAGATAAAACAGGACTTTTAAACGAATTTTTTCCAGAATTTGTAAATTTAAAAGGAACAGAAACAATAAACGGAACATCGCATAAAGATAATTTCTTTCACTCTTTAGAAGTTGTAGATAATTTGGCAAAAAAAACCGACAATTTATGGTTACTTTGGGCTGGGTTACTTCACGATATAGGCAAACCAAAATCTAAACGATACAACGAAAAAACAGGATTTACTTTCCACGCACACGAAATTATTGGTGGAAAAATGGTTGTAAATATTTTCAAAAATTTTAAAATGCCTCTTAACGAGAAACTTAACTATGTTAAAAAACTTGTTGAACTTCACTTACGCCCAATTGCAATTGTAAAAGACGTTACAGACTCGGCTGTTCGCCGTTTACTTTTCGAAGCCGGCAACGACATTGACGATTTAATGAAACTTGCCGAAGCCGATATAACATCGAAAAACGAAGCAAAAGTTAAAAAATATTTAAGCAATTTCGAAATTGTTCGACAAAAACTTATTGAAATTGAAGAAAAAGATAAACTTAGAAATTGGCAACCACCAATTACAGGCGAAGAAATAATGGAGTTTTTAAAAATAAAACCATCAAAAGACGTTGGAATAATAAAAAACAAAATAAAAGATGCTATTTTAGATGGCGAAATTAAAAACACAAAAGAAGAAGCCTTTAAATATATGAGCAACCAAGCAAAAAAATTAGGACTTTTATGAAAACACTAATAATTCTATTACTTCTTATCAATTTTTCGTTTTCCCAAATTACAAAAATTGATATTATAAATCATTATAAATCAGAAATAATACCATCGGCTTCCGGAATCGAATATTTAAACAAATTATTTTATGTTATTAGCGACGATATGCCTCACATATTCCAATCAGCCGATTTGCAAAATTTTACCAAAACAACAATTGTGAAAAACCACAACACAAAACCAATAGAAAAACTTTTAAAACCCGATTTTGAAGCATTAAGCAAAGTTATATTAAACAAAAAAACCTACTTACTAATTGTAAGTTCTGGCAGTAAAATTGACCTACGCGATACTATTTATCTTTTTGATATAGCCACAAAAGCAGTTATTGCAAAACGTAATTTTAGAAGTATTTTTGAAAAAATGAAACTTTCAATAAAAAATGAAACAAACATTAATATTGAAGCAGCAACACAAACATCTGATAAAATTTTATTATTTCAAAGAGGAAATATTGCTAACGATAATTTCATTTATTTTTTCAACAAAACAAACTTCATAGACTATTTACTTGGCAAAACAAACGAACTTAATTTTAGTTACGAAAGTTTTAAATTACCCCAATATAATGGCATTCAATCTGGATTTTCGGGAGCTACAATGATTAACGATTACAAAATACTTTTTACAGCATCTTTAGAAACTAATCACGATGCATACACAGACGGAGAAATAATTGGCTCGTATATTGGAACAATACTCACAAAAGCCGGAAAAATAAGTTGCACTTTATTTACCGATAAAGATAAAAAACCAATCCCAACAAAATTAGAATCTGTAGTTATAAAAAATAAACTTTCCAATACTAAATACAATATTATAATTTCTGGCGATAACGATAACGGAATTTCCGATTTTTTTGAATTAAATATTGAAACAATAAAATGAGAGCTGTAATTCAGCGGGTTACAAAAGCAAAAGTTGAAATAGATAACAAACTATTTTCTGAAATTGAACACGGACTTATGATTCTTGTCGGATTTGAACTTGCCGACAATCAAGATGATATTAACTGGTTATCGAACAAAATAAACCAACTTAGAATTTTTAACGACAACAATGGAATAATGAATATTTCAATATCGGAAATTAGCAATGCCGAAATACTTGTTGTTAGCCAATTTACACTTCATGCAAAAATAAAAAAAGGAAACAGACCATCGTATATTAATGCCGCAAAACCCGAAATTTCAATACCTCTTTACAATAATTTTATAGAAACACTTAAAAACATTACACAAAAACCAGTAAAAACTGGAATTTTTGGTGCCGATATGCAAATTACTTTAACAAACAATGGTCCTGTAACAATAATTATAGACACAAAAAACAAAGAATAATGACAATTGAAGAAGCACAAAACACAGTAGATAAATGGATTACAACCACAGGGGTTCGATATTTTAACGAACTAACCAATATGGCAATACTTACAGAAGAAGTTGGCGAAGTTGCACGAATAATTTCCAGAAAATACGGCGAACAATCGTTTAAAGAAACCGACAATAAAAATCTTGCCGACGAATTAGCCGATGTATTATGGGTACTAATTGCAATAGCAAACCAAACAGGAGTTAACTTAACCGAAGCCTTTGAAAAGAATTTGGAAAAGAAAAATAAAAGAGACTCACAACGCCATATTAACAATAAAAAATTATAATTTTAACATCGGAATAAAAACATAAAATATACATATATGGACGAAATAAAAAAATTAGATTTTAGCATTGAACAAATGAACAATGCTTTAGCATCAATAAAAAAGGAAATAGCACTAAACTCATCAATTTTAGAAGAAACACTAAATTGCATCGACTTAACATCGCTAAACACACACGACGACGAAAGCGATATTATTAAAATGATAGAAAAAGTTAATGATTACAGCAAACATTACAAACACAAAAACGTTGCAGCAATATGTGTTTACCCAAATTTTTCTAAAATAGCAAAAGAAACACTTACCGCTAAAAATGTTAATATTGCAGTTGTTTCAGCCGGATTTCCATCATCGCAAACATTTTTTTCGATAAAATTGGCAGAATGCGAGCTTGCAGTTTCAAAAGGTGCTAACGAAGTAGATATTGTAATTTCTGTTGGTAAATTCTTAAATGCTAAATATCAAGATGTTTTTAACGAAATATTTTTAATTAAAAAAACCATTGGCGATGCCCATTTAAAAGTAATTTTAGAAACAGGAATACTTAAAAATATTGAAAATATTTATAAAGCATCGTACATTGCAATGGAAGCAGGAGCCGACTTTATAAAAACATCTACAGGAAAATTAGAACCGGCAGCAACCCCCGAAGCTGTGTTTATAATGACAAAAGCTATAAAAGATTTTCACGAAAAAACTGGCAAAAAAATAGGAATAAAACCAGCCGGTGGAATTGTAACACCAGAAGATGCTGCACTTTATTATGGAATTGTGAAATATAATTTAGGCTCGGAATGGTTAAATAATAAGCTTTTTAGAATAGGTGCAAGTCGCTTGGCTAACAATATTTTAACAGAATTAGAAAATAAAGAAGTTAAGTATTTTTAGAATAGCATACAAAACGAGTTCTTATTGGTTTTCAAAACTACTTTAAGAGCTCGTTTTCACAAATTTTGCTATTATTGTAGCAATCTCTTATACATTTGTATTGTATTTTCCAAACCATAATAAAGAGCATCGCTAATAAGTGCGTGTCCAATAGAAACCTCCGTTAATACCGAAATTTCACGATTAAAAAACTCTAAATTTTCCAAACTTAAATCGTGCCCAGCATTAATTTCCAAACCTATTTCGTAAGCAACACACGATGCTTTTTTAAATGGCTCTACAGCTTTTTTTCTATCTAAATTATAATTTGATGCATACGATTCGGTATAAAGTTCAACTCTTTTTGTACCAACCTCAAGTGCACCGTAAATATTTTCTATGTTTGTATCAACAAAAATTGATGTTCTAATGCCTTTTTCATTAAAACCACCAACAATATCGGTTAAAAACGAATTGTGTTTTTTTGTGTCCCAACCGGCATTAGAAGTTAAAACATCTGGTGGGTCGGGAACTAAAGTAACTTGTGCTGGTTTTACTTCATTAACTAATTTTATAAATTCTTTTGATGGATAACCTTCTATATTAAATTCAACATTTATAGCTTGTTTAATATCTCTAACATCTTTAAAAGTTATGTGTCTGGCATCTGGTCTGGGGTGAACAGTTATTCCTTCTGCACCAAATTTTATACAATCTAAAGCAACTTGCAATACATTTGGCACATTTCCGCCCCTTGCATTTCTTAATGTTGCAATTTTATTAATATTTACACTTAATTTTGTCATCTTAATTTATCTTTGTAATATTATACAAAATTAAACTATTTTTGTCGAATTAATGATTGCAAAACAAATAATATCTTTAACTATTCCTAACCTATCGCCAAACGATAGCATAGAAAAAGCTTTAAATTTAATGGAAACATTTAAAGTTTCGCACCTTCCTGTTGTTTTAAATAAAGATTTTTTCGGTTTAGTTTCCGAATCAATATTAATTGATGTTAAAAATACAGAACAATTAATTGGCGATACCATTTTTCCATTAACTGATATTTATATTACCGATAATCAACATATTTACGATGCAATAAATATTATTTCAGACAATAAACTTTCTATACTTCCAGTTTTAAATTTTGAAAATAAATTTTTAGGTTCTATTAATTTACCCGATTTATTGATTGCCCTAAAGCAAATGACTTCTATAGAAAATATTGGAAGTATAATAATTCTTGAGGTTGGAAATAACGACTACTCATTAACAGAAATTGCTAATATTGTTGAGTCGGAAAATATAAAAGTTTTAAGCAGTTATGTTAATTTTGATATAAAAAACCAAAATATACAAATTACATTGAAACTAAATACCAATGAAATTTTAGCTGTGCTAAAAAGTTTTGAAAGATTTAATTATACAATAAAATCAGTTTTTGCCAATAATAAAATAAATTCAGATATTTATAAAGATAGATTAGACGAGTTGCTTTTTTACCTAAATATGTAATAACTATTTTCGTACTATTTAAGGAAAGAAAAAGCAATCCAAGCCATTAATCCGGTAGAATTTTTCATAGCATTTTCATCTACTTTAAAATGCGACGAGTGTAGCGGGAAAATTTCGTTTGAATTCGAATTCATTGTTCCTAAACGATAAAATGTTGATGGATATTTTTGTGAGAAGTATGAGAAATCTTCGGCAGTCATTCTTATTTCCATATTTTCGACATTTTCTTCGCCTAAAAATTGTTTAGCAAAATTAATAGCTTTTTCGGTTACATCAACATCATTTTTCAGAAAAGGATAACCTCCTACAATATTTACATCGCAGGTACCACCCATTAGTTGTGCTGTTTGTTGTGCAATTTTAGTTATTTCTTTATGTGCGTTTTTTCGCCATTCTTCGTTCATTGTTCTGAATGTACCTTCAATTTTCACTTCGTCGGGAATTATATTTGTGGCACCATTTGCTATAAATTTTCCAAACGACAAAACGCTTGGAATGCTTGCATTAGCTTTTCTACTCACAATTTGTTGCAAAGAAACAATAATTTGCGATGCAATTAGTACTGTATCAACAAGTTCGTGAGGCATAGCTGCATGCCCACCTTTTCCTTTTATGGTTAGATATATTTCATCGGTAGAAGCCATATACATACCACTTTTAAACCCAACATTTCCTACTTTCATATCGGGTAAAACGTGCTGTCCTATAACAATATCGGGTATGTATTTATTAAAAACGCCTTCTTCCATCATTAGTTTTGCTCCGCCCGGAAGCTTTTCTTCGGCTGGCTGAAAAACTAATAAAACTGTTCCGTTAAATTCGTTTTTAATGTTGTTTAGTATTTTTGCTGTTCCTAACAATGAAGCCAAATGCACATCGTGCCCACAGGCATGCATAACTCCGTCATTTTTTGATGAAAAATCATCAATATTTTTTTCTTGTATTGGAAGTGCGTCAATATCAGCACGTAGTGCTATAGTTTTTCCTGCATTTTTCCCTTTTATTATGCCTAATATTCCGTATTTTACAAATCCCGAAATGTATTCTATTCCGTATTCTGCTAATTTTTTCTCAATATATTCTGATGTTTCCTTTTCTTGATACGAAAGTTCCGGATTTTTATGAATACATCTTCTAATATCAACAATTTCATTGAATATTTCGGCTGATTTTTTTTTAATTTTTTCTATCATTTCCAAAACAACATTTTAATACCAATTGCAACTAAAAGTACTGCAAATATTTTTTTTAGCGATAGGTCGGAAATACTTAAGGCAAATTTAGAGCCTATATAACTGCCAATAACAAAAGTTACTACCATTATAGCGGCAAATTTTATGTTTATATATCCTTCTTTATAGTAATTTACTGCTGCTAACAGAGCAACAGGAAGTGTAAGTACTGCTAAACTTGTTCCTTGTGCTTCTTTTTGGCTAAATCCCATAAAAAATATTAAAGCAGGTATTATTATTATTCCTCCACCAACGCCCATAGAGCCACCTATAAATCCAGCAAAAATTCCGATTAATGCAAGTATAAGTATTTGAGAAAAGTCCATATTTATAATTTCAAAATGCTTTTAAACTTAAATCTAAACTATTTATTTGATGTGTTAATGCTCCAATCGATATGTAATCAACACCTGTAAATGCGAAATCTTTAATTGTATTTTCGTTAATTCCGCCCGATGCTTCTGTTTCGTATTTTGCAGCAATTATTTCTACTGCTTTTTTGCAATCGACAACTGAAAAATTATCAATCATAATTCTATCAATTTTACCTATTTTTAGTATTTTATTTATTTCGTCGAAGTTTCTTGCTTCAATTTCAATTTTCAAATTTAAGTTGTTTTTTTCAATGTAATTATTTGTTTTTAAAATTGCGTTTTCAATTCCTCCGGCATAGTCTATATGGTTATCTTTAATCATTATCATATCGTACAAACCAAATCTATGATTTTGTCCTCCTCCGTGTAAAACTGCTAATTTTTCGAAATATCGCATTCCGGGTGTTGTTTTTCGTGTGTCTAATATTTTAGCTTTTGAGCCTTCTATTAAAGAAACGTAATGAGCTGTTTTTGTGGCTATTCCGCTCATTCTTTGCATAAAATTTAAAACTAATCTTTCGGCTTGCAATATATTTTGAGCTTTTCCTTCTACTGTAAAAGCTATATCGCCATATTTTATTTGGTTACCATCGTTTAGTATTTGGTTAAATTTAATTGTAGAATCTACTAAATTAAATATTTGTTTTGCTATTTCAATTCCTGAAATTATACCCGTTTGTTTAACTATTAATTTTGCTTTTCCTATTTCTTTTTCCGATATGCAAGAAAGGGAAGTGTGGTCTCCGTCGGCAATATCTTCTTTTAGTGCATTTAGAATGTATATATTTAAGTCGAAATTTGTGTTATTAATCATTATTCTTTTTCTATTCTAAGTGTATGAATGTATGGCTTATTTTCTTGATTTTTAATTAAATAATATACTCTAAATGTTGATTTGTTGGTTTTTAAATTTCCAATTACATATTTAGCTCCGTCTTTCCCGCCTTCGTGTAAAATGCTAAAGTCTGTTGGGGTGTTATTTTTATAGAATTCTTTTAATATTGCCAATGCTTGCGATTTGCTGTAAACGCCTTCTTTATCGCCAATAATTAGTTCTAAGTTTGTTATAAAATAGTTTGCTAATTCTGTTGAATTGCCTGTTTTTATTGCGAAATTTATTTCTTTATTGCTTTGCGAAAATGATATAGAAAAGGAGATAGTTATTATTGCTATTGCTAAGAAATATTTTATTCGTTCCATAATTTTAAAGTTTTAAAAAATAAAGTTACAAATTATTTCGACAAAAATCAATCCAAACATTTTTTATTTTTAGAAAGTTGGTATAATTTACCTTTTCAAAAATGGGTGATATTCTATTTCTTTTTTTGCAAATGGGTGATATTCGCCCTTTAAACCTATTGGTTTAGAATTCCTAATATTGTGAACAATGTTTATACTTTGTCGGGCATCGTTTAGTCCAAAACCTCTACCGGCTAATATTTCTTTGTAGCTTGTTGTGTGTAAGTCTGTAAATCCGTCTGAAAATTCAATTTCGTTGCCTTCAATAGTAATTGAGCGATAAGTTCTTTGTTTTGTGTTTTTAATTTCATCGGGAATTGCGTTATAATCTACACTTAAAAACCAGCGTACTCTGGCTTTTTCAAATTGCAAGAAACCTGCGGCTCTTTTTGGTTCGTAAACGTGAACTATATTTTCTTTTACATCGCCAAAAATCCATGAAAGCATATCGTAGAAGTGAACCCCAATGTTTGTTGCAATTCCTCCCGATTTTTGTTCGTCGCCTTTCCACGAGGCAAAGTACCAGTGTCCGCGAGAAGTTATGTAGGTTAAATCTACATCAAAAATTTTATCTTTTGGGCTTTCTGCAATTTTCTTTTTAAGTTCAATTATTGATGGGTGCAATCGAAGTTGAAGAATATTGTAAAGTTTTTTACCTGTTTCTTTTTCTACTTCGGCAAGTGCGTCAATATTCCAAGGGTTTAACACCAATGGTTTTTCGCAAATTGCGTCGGCACCTTGTCTTAGGGCAAAGCGTATTTGCGAATCGTGCAAATAGTTTGGTGTACAAATACTTACATAGTCTATTTTATTTTCGCTTCGTCTTAATTTATCTAAATGACGTTCAAATCGTTCAAATTCGGTAAAAAAATCGGCATTTGGAAAATAGTTATCAATAATTCCAACGCTATCATTTTTATCTAATGCAGAAACTAAACGGTTTCCTGTTTCGGCAATTGCCTTTAAATGACGACCTGCAATGTATCCACCCAAACCAATTATTGCAAAATTTTTCATTTTTTCTTATTTTTAGTCTTCGTAAACAAGAACATAAATTGAGCTTTCGTTAAGATTGCCTCGTTATTCTCATTTTCAACAACTTGTTTTTTTCTATAAATTTTCTACAAAAGTAATAATTTCTTTTGCCATTTTATTGGCATTTTCCATTGAATTGCTTTCAGAATAAATTCTTATAATTGGTTCGGTATTAGATTTACGTAAGTGAACCCAACCTTGAGCAAAATCAATTTTTACGCCATCGATAGTTAAAATATTTTCGTTTTTGTATTTTTCTTCAACTTTAGCGAGAATATCATCAACATTAATTTCTGGTGTTAGTTGTATTTTATTTTTTGAAATAAAATAATTGGGATAACTTGCACGAAGTTGGCTACATTTTTTTCCTGTTTTTGCAAGATGAGTTAAAAATAATGCAATACCAACTAAGGCATCTCTTCCGTAGTGAAGTTCTGGATAAATGATACCTCCATTGCCTTCGCCTCCAATTACGGCATTTGTTTCTTTCATTTTGGCAACTACGTTTACCTCACCAACCATACTAGCTTGGTATGTGCCTCCATTTTTTTCTGTAACATCGCGTAAAGCACGTGTTGACGAAAGGTTTGAAACTGTATTACCTTTATTATTTTGCAAAATATAATCGGCTACTGCAACAAGTGTATATTCTTCTCCAAACATTGTTCCATCTTCGTTTATTATTGCTAAACGGTCAACATCTGGGTCAACAACAAATCCTACATCAACTTTTTCAGTTTCTATAAGTGAGGATATTTCGGTTAAATTTTCGGGTAGTGGTTCAGGGTTGTGTGGAAAAATTCCGTTTGGCTGGCAATATAATTCTAAAATATTTTCAACTCCTAATTCTTTCAAAAGCTTAGGAATTGCAATACCACCAACAGAATTAACGCAATCTATTGCGACTGTAAAATTTGCTTTTTTTATTGAGTTAACATCAACAAGTTTTAATTTTGTTATTGCTCGTATATGCTTATCTAACTGAGTATTATCGTTTATTATTTTGCCAATTTCATCAATTTCGGAAAAACTAAAGTTTTTCGATTCTGCAATTTTTAAAACAGTTTCGCCTTCTTCGGAATTTAAAAATTCGCCTTTATTGTTGAGTAATTTAAGTGCGTTCCATTGTTTTGGATTATGGCTTGCTGTAATAATAATACCGCCATCGGCATTTGTATCGATAACAGCCATTTCAGTTGTTGGAGTTGTTGCTAAATCTATATTAATTACATCTAAACCTAAATTTAAAAGTGTTCCGGAAATTATATTGTACACCATTTCGCCAGAAATACGGGCATCTCTACCAACAACTACTTTTCCTTTGCTTATGTTTAAACTTTGTTTAAGCCAAATTCCGTAACCGGTTGTAAATTTCACTATGTCTAATGGCGATAATCCGTCGCCTTCTTTTCCTCCAATAGTTCCTCGTATTCCTGATATTGATTTTATTAGTGTCATTTTAAATATTAATTAATAATTGTTTTTATTGCTATTTCAATTCTATTTATTGTTTCTTTTTTCCCAATAAGTTCTATAATTTTAAACAAATCGGGACCAGATGGGGAGCCTACAATACATAAACGTAGTGCGTTCATTATTTTTCCAACACTAATTTCGTTTTTTTCAATATATTTTATAACCTCATCGTGCAAATTATCTCTCGTAAAATTAGATGAGTTATTTATAATTTCTTTTACTTGATTTAAAAGTTCAGGTATTTCAGGTTTCCAGTGTTTTTTTACTGCTTTTTCGTCGTATTGTTTTGGTGCAATAAAAAAGAAATGTGAATTTTCCCAAAAGTCGGCTATAAAATTTGCTCTTTCTTTAATTAACGGAATTATTTCTGAAATTAGTTTATCGTTAACTTCAATATTTTTTTCCGATAAAAGTGCCTTAAAATCTGACACAAGCAACTCATTATCTTTTAATTGAAGATGCTTATGATTGTACCATTTTGCTTTTTCGGGGTCGAAACGAGCTCCAGATTTACTTACTCTTTCTAAAGAGAACTCTTCAACAAGTTCGGTTAATGTCATTATTTCGCGTTCATCGCCCGGATTCCAACCTAAAAATGCCAAAATATTTACAAAAGCTTCGGGTAAATATCCAGCTTCTCGGTAACCAGAAAAAATTTCTTCTGTATTTGGCACATTCCAATTTATTGGAAATACCGGAAATCCCATTTTATCGCCATCTCGTTTGCTTAATTTTCCGTTTCCTGTTGGTTTTAGAATTAGTGGTAAATGTGCAAATTGAGGCATAGTATTTTGCCAGCCAAAAGCTCTGTACAACATATAATGTAGAGGTAACGATGGCAACCATTCTTCGCCACGAATTACGTGCGAAATTTCCATTAAATGGTCGTCAACAACATTTGCTAAGTGATATGTTGGTAATCCGTCTGATTTAAATAAGACTTTATCGTCTAAGGTAGATGTATTTACTTTTACGTCTCCTCGAATAATATCGGTCATCAATATTTCCTCATTTTCAGGTGTTTTAAACCTTATTACATAAGCATTACCTTCGGAAATAAGTTTTTCGACTGTTGTATTTGATAAAGTTAATGAGTTTTTTAAATTTTTTCTAGTTGATGGTCCGTAAGTAAATATATTTTTATTTGCTTCGGCTTCTGTTCTTAGTTTGTCTAATTCTTCGGCAGAATCGAATGCATAATAGCCCCAACCATTTTTTATTAAAACATCAGCATATTCTTTATATATTTCTCGACGTTCCGATTGTTTATATGGTGCAAATTTACCGCCTTTAGTAACTCCTTCATCAAAATTTAATCCGCTCCATTGTAACGCTTCTTCTATATATTTTTCTGCTCCCTCAACAAAACGTGTTTGGTCGGTATCTTCAATACGCAAAATAAAATTGCCTCCGTGTTTTTTTGCAAATAAATAGTTATATAGAGCTGTTCGAACTCCACCTATATGTAGCGGTCCTGTTGGACTTGGGGCAAATCGTACTCTTACTTTTGTCATATTTTATATTTTTTTGCAAAGATATGTATTTAGTTTTTAATACCGAACTGCTATCAAGTTGCTTAATTTTTTCACTTCGTTTAAAATTAAGATTGATAGTCAATCGGCATAAACTAAACCAAATTAACAAAATTCATTTTCACTCTTTTGTTAGCGGTTTAGTATAAATTATGAAAGTTCTAAAATAGTTTAAAATTTATTTTAATTTCGATTCAGTATTTGTAATGATACCGTTTGCAAATTTATATTAGTCTAAATATTAATGCGTGCAGTATAAAAAGTAATTCTACCACTAAATCCCCTAAAGGGGACTTTTGATAATTCAATGATTTTCAACTTTTTACCCCTGTCCCCTAAAGGGGAAGTCGTTGAAAATCATTGAATTTATGACTTTTTTAACCGAACTCATTAATAACCAACATTAGATTATACATATTTACACAGCAGTCTTAACCTTTATAAATCACACATTTACATTCAGTATAATAATATTTTCATAAAAAAAAGTTAAAAAAGGTTAACAAGAGTAGCATTAATTATAAAACCTATTATCTTTGTGAGTGAATATTCACAAACTTATAATTTGTAAAAAATGAATACAAAAATTACAGAACGGCAACAGGAGATTATCAATGTATCATTAGAGCTAATCTCAGAAAGTGGGATACAATCTTTAACAATAAAAAACCTTGCGAAGAGAATTGGTTTTGCAGAATCTGCAATATACCGCCATTATGAGAATAAAACACAAATTATTTTGGGAATACTTGATTTTTTTAAGCAAAGCTCTGAGAGTTTTTTTTCTGGTCAGTTAAACTCGAACGAACACACATCTGTAAAAATTGAACAATTATTTATGAATCATTTCAGGAAGTTCGTAGCCAATCCATCGCTGGTGACTGTAATCTTTTCGGAAGAGATTTTTCGCAACGAAGTAGAATTAGCTGAAAGAGTGAATGAAATAATGAATAAAAACATTAAAAGCCTTGAAACTATTATTGAAAACGGACAAAAAAACGGAGACATAAGGGAAGATATTAATGCCAACCATTTGTCAGTTATGATTCTGGGCTCGTTACGAATGTTTGTTAAAGAGTGGCACATGACGAATTACAACTTCAACTTGCTTGAAAAAGGGGAAGATTTTGTCAATTCTATAAAAAT
>DYMG01000065.1 GCA_020721655.1 Paludibacter propionicigenes
TTACTTAGTTAATGAATTAATGCTTTTTTATTGAAATAAATTCAAATAATTAATTCAAATAAACAAAAAATGCTATTTTTGTATAGATTAAAAAGTGTAAATAAATTTATGGAATTTTCAGCAAAACAAATTGCAGAGCTATTAAACGGAGAAATTATTGGTAATGACAAAATTTTAGTTTCCGACATTTCAAAAATTGAAGATGGAAAATCAGGGACTATTTCATTTTTGGCTAATCCTAAATATGAAAAATTTATTTACACAACAAACGCAAGCATAGTTTTAGTTAATAAAACATTTGTGCCCTCAAAGCCAATACTATCAACACTTATTAAAGTTGATAACGCATACAATTCTATTGCCACATTATTAGGCTTTTACGATAGCTTAATTAAAAACAAAGAAGGTGTTAGCTCGCTTAGTTTTGTTTCTAAAAGTACCGATATAAGCCAAATTTCTTACTTAGGCGAATTTGCATTTATTGGCGAAAACGTTAAAATTGGAAAAGGCGTTAAAATATATCCACAAGTATATGTAGGCGACAATGTTAAAATTGGCGAAAACACAACACTTTATCCTGGTGTTAAAATTTATTTTGGTTGCGAAATTGGAAATAATTGCGTTCTTAATTCAGGAACAATAATAGGAGCCGATGGCTTTGGCTTTGCCCCACAAGAAGAAACCGCCGATTACAAAAAAATACCACAAGTTGGAAATGTAGTAATTGAAGACAATGTAGATATTGGAGCCAATTCTGCCATAGACAGAGCCACAATGGGGTCAACAATAATACACAAAGGTGTTAAAATAGACAATTTTGTTCAAATAGCACACAATGTTGAAATTGGCTCAAACACTGTAATTGCTGCACACTCTGGCGTTTCTGGCTCAACAAAAATTGGTAAAAACTGCATGGTTGCCGGACAAGTTGGTTTTGCCGGACACCTAACAATTGGCAATAATGTTAAAATTGCTGCTCAATCTGGTATTGGGTGCAATTTAAGTAACAATGCTGTTGTACAAGGCTCGCCTGCATTTCATTATCGCGATTATCAAAAATCTTCAATATATTTTAGACGACTTCCCGACACAAACAAAAGAATTGAAACATTAGAAAAAGAAATTTTAGAATTAAAAACTATTATTTCTACAATAAAAAATTAAAAATTTAAACTTTTACTAATATGGCAAAAATTATTCAAACAGAAAATACAGGAGTTATTAACATTATTGGTAACGGCACAAAAATTACAGGTAATATAGAAACTTCCGGAGACATTAGAATAGATGGCACTTTAATTGGCAACATTGAAACACAAGGAAGAATTGTTATTGGCGAAACAGGCTTAATTCAAGGAAAAGTAAAATGTCTAAACTCCGATATTTCAGGTCAAGTTAAAGGAGAAATAAGCGTAAAAGAACTTTTATCGCTAAAATCTACTGCAAACATACAAGGCGATATATCTACAAATAAATTAGCAATTGAACCTAACGCCATTTTTACAGGTTTTTGTAATATGGGAGGAGACAATATAATTGACAACAACCAAGAAGAATAATCAAAATTCTTATGTAAAATATTCGGGAATTGCTATTCAAATGGCAACAATAATATTAATTGGAACTTTTGGTGGCAAATGGATAGACTCTTATTTAACCTTCAAATTTCCGATTTTTACACTAATATTATCAATATTATCGGTGTTTTTTGCTGTATATTACGCCATAAAAGACATTATAAAATTTAACAAATAACGTAAGTTGATAGATTCTGCAACAATAGCAAAAATTTTAGAAACAGCCGATATAGTTGAGGTTATACGCGATTTTGTAAGTTTATCGAAAAAAGGCAAAGACTACAAAGGCTTATGTCCGTTTCACGAAGACAAAAATCCATCAATGTCGGTATCGCCATCGCGTGGAATTTACAAATGTTTTAGCTGCGGAGCTGCCGGAAATACTGTTAAATTTGTGATGGACCACGAACATTTAACATATCCCGAAGCACTTAAATATTTAGCAGTAAAATATAACATTGAATTTACCGAAAAAGAAGAAACCGAAGAAGATAAAAAATTAAAAACTGCTCGCGAAAGCTTAGAAGCTGTTGTTTTATTTGCCACAAACTTTTTTGTAAAAAACTTAAACAACACAAAAGAGGGAAAAGCAATAGGCTTATCTTATTTATTTGAACGAAGTTTTTCGGAAAATACAATTACCAAATTCGCATTAGGATATTCGCCCGACCAATCTACAAGCTTTTCAGAAGCCGCAATACACGCAGGTTACAAAACAGAATATTTAATTAATAGTGGCTTATCAATACTTGGAAAAAACAATGCCCTTTTCGACAGATTTGCAGGAAGAGTAATATTTCCAATTCATAGCATAAGCGGAAAAGTAATTGGATTTGGAGGCAGAACATTAAAAAACGACAAAGCAAAATATGTAAACTCTCCAGAATCTGAACTTTACCACAAAAGTGATATTCTTTACGGATTGTTTTTTGCTAAAAAAGAAATCTCGAAACAAGATAAATGCTTTTTAGTTGAAGGCTACACCGATGTTATTTCAATGCATCAATCTGGAATACAAAACGTTGCCGCATCATCTGGAACATCACTAACTGAAGGACAAATAAAAAAAATTAAACGATTTACTAAAAATATTACAGTACTTTACGATGGCGACGAAGCCGGAATAAAAGCCTCAATTAGAGGAATAGACCTAATTTTAGAACAAGATATGAACGTAAAAGTTTTGCCTATGCCAGCAGGCGAAGACCCCGATTCATACGCAAAATCGCACTCATCAACCGAATTTCTAAATTACATTGAGCAAAACGAACAAGATTTCGTTGTTTTTAAAACCACTTTACTACTAAAATCGACCAAAAACGACCCTATAAAACGTGCGGAAGTTATTAAAGATGTAGTTTCTACAATTTCCATTATCCCCGACAAAATAATGCGTTCGGTATATATAAAAGAATGTGCCACACTACTCAACATTAAAGAAGATGTTATATATCAAGATATTAAAGATAGAATTCTATCTAAAAACAAGCTAAAAAACCCTTATCAGCAAAACAAAGAGCCAGAAAAAAACCAACCAACCAACCAACCACAACCCGAAACCAACTTATTCGATATAAGTTTTTACGAATTAGAAAAAGAACTTATTACATATTTACTACGTTTTGGCGAAAAAACTGTTAAACTACGCCTAACCGGAAAACTTCAAGAAACTACAATTTTAGATTACATACACTCGGAACTAAAAAATGACGACTTAATACTTAAAAATCAAATTTTCAAAGAACTTTTTGACTTAATTAGCGAAACCTACACTAAAAACAAATTTATTGATATTTCAGAATTCACAAACTCAACAAATAACGAAATTTCAGCATCGGCTATAAATATTATTTCTAACCCGTTTACACTTAGCAAAATTCACAATTTGCCCGAAAACAGAGATTTTGAAGAAGATTTACTCCCCGATTCTGTTCCAAAAACAATGCTTGTTTATAAAATAAAAATTGTTGTGTTACTTATAGAACAAATTCAAAAAGAACTTAAAAACGCCGAAGCCGAAAACAATTTCGACAATGTTATGAAACATCTTAACACAATACAATTATTGAACAATAAAAAAAGTGAACTTGCAAAAATTTTAGGCAGAATAATTTTGTAGAACATAATTTTGCAAACTATTTTTGAAAAAACTTACACTTTAAAAACAACACAGTTGAACAATATAAATCTGAAAAATATAATAAACACCCTGCCCGAAACACATGGTATTTATCAATTTTCAGATAAAAATGAAACAATAATATACATTGGAAAAGCAAAAAACTTAAAAAAAAGAGTTAGCTCTTATTTTAACAAAACACAAGAAAATATAAAAACACGCATACTTGTTCGCAAAATTGAAAACATAACCCACATTATTGTAAAAACCGAAAGCGATGCACTTTTATTAGAAAACAACCTAATAAAAAAGCACCAACCAAGGTACAATGTTATGCTTAAAGACGACAAAACTTATCCGTGGATTTGCATTAAAAACGAACCTTTTCCTCGTGTTTTTCAAACCAGAAACATTTTAAAAGACGGCTCTACTTATTTTGGACCTTACACTTCCGTGATGATGGTGCGAACAATTTTAGATTTAATTAAAAAACTTTTCCAAATTCGTAATTGCAAATTAAACTTATCGCCAGAAAACATTAAACTTGGAAAATACAAAGTTTGTTTAGAATACCACATAAAAAACTGCTTAGCTCCCTGCATAAACAAACAAACAGAAGACGATTACAACAACACAATTACACAAATAACCGACATTTTAAAAGGAAACATAAGCAACGTTCAAAAATATTTAAAAGATTTAATGCAAGAATACGCCTCAAATCTTAATTTTGAAAAAGCACAAACAATAAAAGAAAAACTTACAATTTTAGAAAAATACCAAAGCAAATCTACAATAGTTAGCCCTACAATAAAAGATGTAGATGTTTTTGCAATTTCCGACGACGAAACATTTGCTTTTATAAATTATCTGAAAGTAGTTAACGGCTCTGTAATTCAGGCTCATACAGTAGAAATTAAAAAAAAATTAGACGAAACAAAAGACGAGCTACTACCTCGTGCAATAATAGAAATTCGCGAAAAATTTTTTAGCACAACAAAAGAAATTATTGTGCAATTTATACCAAGTTTTTCTATTGAAGACGTTCAGTTTATTGTTCCAAAAATTGGCGACAAAAAAAAACTTTTAGATTTATCTATACGAAACGTTTTAAGCTATCATAAAGAAATAAAAACCCGACAAGAAAACTTAAACCCCGAAAAAAATTTAATTCGCAAACTTGAAGTTATAAAATCCGATTTGCGTTTGTTTAACCTGCCATACCACATAGAAGGCTTCGACAACTCGAACATTTCTGGAACAAACCCTGTGGCTGCTTGCGTTGTTTTTAAAAACGCAAAACCCAGCAAAAACGACTATCGCCATTTTAAAATTAAAACCGTTGAAGGTCCAAACGATTTTGCCAGTATGGAAGAAATAATTTACCGCCGATACAAACGCCTATTAGACGAAAATCAGTCTCTTCCTCAACTTATTGTTATTGATGGCGGAAAGGGACAGCTAAACGCAGCACTAAATAGCATTGATAAACTAAATTTGCGTGGCAAAATTGCAATTATTGGTATTGCAAAAAAACTAGAAGAAATATACTACCCAAACGATTCAACTCCTCTGTATTTAAGTAAAACCTCCGAAACACTTAAGTTAATACAACATATTAGAGACGAGGCTCATAGATTTGGAATAACATTTCACAGAAATTTACGCTCTAAAGATTTTATTAAAACAGAACTGCAAAATATTAAAGGATTAGGGAGTAAAACAATTCAAAAACTTTTAACAGAATTTAAAAGTGTAACTAAAATTAAAACACTATCAATAAGCGAATTAGAGCCATTAATTGGAAAACAAAAAGCAGAAATTGTTTTTAAGTATTTTAATACCTAAATGTTAAAAATCTTAAAATTCTAAAAAAACTATTTATTAATTTTAACTTTGTAATAAAAAAAAATGAAAATACTTACCTTAATAACTGTGCTATTTTTCACAAATAGCCTACTACTATCACAAAACGAAACCATTGTAAATCACAATATTAGAGTAGAAATACAGCCCGAAACATCAACAATAATAGCCACCGATACAATAGAAATTTTTGGCGAATACAAAAAAGAATTTTTGTTAAACTCAAGTTTATTGGCGGTAAGCAAAACAAAAGGTGTTAGTTTCGAAAAAATTGCAGACAATGTAAGTGCTTACGATATTGGAATGGATCGCGACGAAGAAAACGAAACAGAAAAAATAAGTATTTCAAAATGGAAAATTAATGGCAATAGTAATAAATTTGTAGTGTTTTATATGGGTAAAATAACCTCAGAAATAGAACAAAGCACTGAAAACTACCAACGTGGATTTTCACAATCGGCAGGCATAATTTGCGACAAAGGAACATATTTAGCCGGCTCAACATACTGGACACCAACATTTGAAAACAAACTTATAACATTCAAATTAACATCAGTTTTACCAAAAAACTGGAAAAATGTTACAATCGGCGAACGCTTAAAAATAGCGGAAATAGCCGATAAAAATACCGATACTTGGCTGTGCGACAAACCACAAGAGGAAATATTTTTAATTGCTGCAAATTTTACAGAATACTCTCAAACAATGAACAACGGCACAAAAGCAATGGCTTTTTTACGAACTCCAGACGATGCTATAGCCACTAAATATTTAGAAGTAACAGAACAATATATGGCAATGTACGAAGAAATGATTGGAAAATATCCATACACAAAATTTGCACTTGTCGAAAATTTTTGGGAAACTGGCTACGGAATGCCATCGTTCACGCTGTTAGGCGAAAAAATAATACGATTTCCTTTCATTTTACACTCATCGTACCCACACGAACTACTACACAATTGGTGGGGAAATAGCGTTTATGTCGATTTTAAATCGGGAAATTGGTGCGAAGGAACAACTGCTTTTATGGCAGACCACCTAATTAAAGAGCAACGTGGCGAAGGCGAAGAATACCGCCGCTCTACTTTGCAAAAATATAGCAATTTTGTAAACCCAACCAACGATTTCCCTTTAAACAAATTTCAATCGAGAACCGATGCCGCAACCGAAGCTATTGGCTACGGAAAAGCCCTTATGCTTTGGCAAATGCTTCGTCAAAAACTTGGCGACGAATTATTTTTGAAAGGAATTCAAACATTCTACAAAAACAATATCTACAAAAAAGCATCGTATGCCGATTTGCAAAAATCTATGGAAGAAGTTTCAGGCATATCGTTAGCCGATTTTTTTACACAATGGACTACACGAATTGGCGCTCCAAAAATTTCAATAAAAAACATAAAAACAGACATATTTGCAGGAAAACACCGAATTATTTTAACTTTAGAACAACAACAAGCCGAAAACGCATTTAATATTGACATTCCTATAAATATTGCAACAGAAAAAGGCTTAGAAACATTCGTTTTTAATATGTCTAATAAAATTCAAGAATATCAAATTCCAGTAAATTCTAAACCTCTAAAATTAGTTATTGATGCACAATACGATATTTTTAGAATTCTCGACCCAAATGAAGTTCCTCCATCATTATCAAAAATTTGGGCAAGCACCGACAACTTAATTATTTTACCAAAAAACGCAAAACCCGAACAAATAGAACTTTATAAAAAATTTGCCAACCAACAAAAACAAGCAGATTCAAAAAACCGATACGTTACAATTTTTGATAACGAATTAAAAGCAATTCCGGTTAACACTACCGCATGGATATTGGGTTTTGAAAACAAATATGCCGGCAAAATAAACCAAGAATTAACAAACTACAATTCGCAATTTTTAGCAGATTCTGTAAAACTTGAAGATACAAAATTGGCAAAAATTGGAAATCAGTTCGTTGTTACCGTTTTTGATAATAACTACAACAACCGCCAATCAATATTTTTAGCTTTCGACAACGAAAACTCTATCGACGGGCTTATTCGAAAACTACCTCACTACGGCAAATACAGCTATTTGGCTTTCAATGGCAACGAACCAACAAACATTGCAAAAGGACAGTGGGCTGTAATAAATTCGCCTTTAGAAAAAACTTTCGTTGATGGCTCTTCAAAAATTAATATTACCGAAAAACGCAAAGCATTAGCTACTTTAAAACCTGTTTTTTCTGAAAATAGAATGATGAATACTATTAAATTTTTATCATCAGAAAGTATGAAGGGGCGAGGCTTAGGCACGCCCGAATTAGAAAAAGCTGCCGAATATATTGCCGAACAATTTAAAACCGCCGGCTTAGAACAATTAAACAATAGCTATTACCAAAAATTTACTCACAATTTTCCCGAAAAAGGCAATTTAAACATCATTAATGTTATAGGAATTATTAAAGGTAGCGACCCAAAACTTAGCGAAGAACCTGTTGTTATTTCGGCTCATTACGACCATCTTGGATATGGTTGGCCAGATGTTAGAAAAGGGAACGAAGGCAAAATACATTTTGGTGCCGACGACAACGCAAGTGGAGTGTCAATATTAATTGAGCTTGCTCAAACAATAGCAAAAACCCTAAAACCTAAACGTACAATAGTTTTCATTGCCACATCTGCCGAAGAAGCCGGCTTAATAGGCTCTCGTTATTTTGTAGCACACAAATCAGACTATTTTAAATCGCAAATTTTTGCAAACATAAATTTAGATACCGATGGTAGCCTTTTCGACAAAAAACTTATAGTTCTTAATGCGAACACAGCTAAAGAATGGAAATTTATTTTTATGGGCACCGATTACACAACAGGAATAGCTACCGAAATTATTGAAAAAAATTTAGATGCTAGCGACCAAGTGGCATTTATTGAAAACAAAATACCTGCTATTCAGTTATTTACAGGTGCTACAGAAAATTACCATAGACCAAGCGACACATTTGACAAAATTGACTCGAAAGGTTTAGTTAAAGTTGCTACTGTAACAAAAGAAGTTGTTGAATATTTGGGAAATAGAACAGAAGCTATGAATTTTATCGGAATTTCACAAAACGAAATTACACCACAAAAAACAACAGAAACCACCCGAAAAGCCAGCACAGGCTCTGTTCCCGATTTTTCATATAAAGGAAACGGTGTAAGAATTGGCTCAATAATTAAAAACGCTAACGGAACCGACTCTGGCTTACGTTCTGGCGACATAATAATAGAAATAAACGGAAATAATGTTCAAGACCTAAAACAATATTCCGATTATTTAAAACAATTTAAACCAAACGACACCATAAAATTAAAAATTTTAAGAGAATACAAAGAACAAATTATTGATTTAATTCTACAAGAAAGATAAACCACAAAACTTAATTAGTGAAATCTAAAAGGTATTTTATTTTAGACTAAACCTAATATGTTTTTGTCAATCATTGATAATGAGACTGTTAAAATAATTGAATTTTTAAGAAATTAAACCTGTTAGGTCTTTTTATACTGAACTCTTTAATATATTTTTATTTTTTTACACAATATAAATTAACAACAAATTGTTAATATAAAGATTTATTGTTTGTTAATACAACACATTAAATGGTTAATTTTACTCAATTAAACATATTTGTATTACTATGCAAAATAAACTTTTTTACTCATCATTTTTGGCTTTTATATTATTAATATCTAATGTTTTAGCACAAAAAACCCTAATCTACAACAACCCCGAAGCTCTATACAAAGAAGCTCTAAATTTATACAACAAAGAAAAATATACCGATGCACAACAAATATTCGAAAAATTAATAAAACTCGACGAAAATAACTACTCTTTTAGTCGTTCAGATGCAGAATACTACAATGCAAGTTGTGCAATGTTCCTATTTAACAGAGATGCCGATTATTTAACGCAAAATTTCTTAGCTAAATATTCGGAAAACAGGCATTACCAAAAAGCTATTTTTGAAATGGGGAAATTTCAATTCCAAAAAACTAAATACCCAAAAGCATATAAATATTTTTTACAAGTTGACAAAAAACAACTACCAAACACCGACAAAATTGAATTCTATTTCAAATACGCATATTCGGCATACTTTACAGAACATTTAGACACCGCAAGTCTTTATTTTTACGAAATTGTTGATAGTGCAGAAAGCGAATACAACCCATCAGCAATTTACTACTACGGACATATTTGCTACAAACAAAAAAAATACGAAACAGCATTAATGCAATTTAAAAAACTACAAGACGACGAGCTTTTTGCACCAATAGTACCATATTACATAACTCAAATACTTTACATTCAACAAAAATACAACGAAATTATTGGCTATGCACCAACTTTTATTGACTCAGTTTCAGAAAAACGATACCCTGAAATAGCACGAATTTTAGGCGAAGCATACTATAAAAAAGATATGTACACCGAAGCCATTCCTTACTTAGAAATTTACAGAGATAAAGGATTAGATTTTGGAAGAGACGACCAATACGAACTCGCCTACTCTTACTACAAAACAAATAACTTTGAATTAGCCATAAACAACTTCAAAAATGTACTTTCACCTAAAGACGAACTCGCCCAAAAAGCTTATATAGCTATGGCTGACTGCTACTTGCAAATTAACGATAAATTTGGTGCTCGTACTTCATTTTACGAAGCATCAAACTTAGATTTTGATAAAAACGTTTCGGAAAAAGCAATGTTTAACTACGCAAAACTTAGTTACGAACTATCCGACTCGCCATTTAACGACGCAATTCAAGCTTTTACACAATTCGTTTACCGATACCCAAACTCTGAATACACCGACCAAGCATACTCTTACCTAAGCAAAGTTTACTTAACAACAAAAAATTACCAAGCGGCAATTGAAGCATACGAACAAATTAAAAACATTACAAAAGACATAGAAATAGCCTACCAAAGAATTACATTTTTTAGAGGCTTAGAACTTTTCATTAACACATCGTACAACGGAGCAATTCAAAACTTCGACAAATCAATAAATAACTCAAACTTCGACAACATAATTAGAGCACGAGCATACTACTGGAGAGCTCAAGCATACTACAACACAAAAAGATACGACGATGCAATAAACAGTTACAACAAATTTATTACAACATCGGGTGCTTACTTGTTAAATGAATACAACAACGCTCACTACGATTTAGGATATTGTTTCTTTAAACAAAAAGACTACAAAACAGCATCTAATTGGTTTAGAAAATATGTTGATATGAGCACCGATAAAACATCTAAAACCATTAACGATGCAGATATTAGAATTGGCGATTGTTTTTTTATGGACAAAAAATACGAATTTGCTGTAGATTATTATGAAAAAGCCATAGAATTAAACAAAATAAATACCGATTACGCCCTTTTTCAAAAAGGTTTTTCTTTAGGCTTACTTAAAGACTACAATTCAAAAATAATTGTACTAACTAAACTTACTGATGATTTCACAAAATCGAACTATTGCGACGATGCTGTTTTTGAAATTGGCAACAGCTATTTTGCCTTAGAAAACAACGATATGGCAATTACCACATTTACAAATTTAATTTACGACTACCCAGAAAGTCCTTATATACCAAAAACATATTTAAAATTAGGATTGCTATATGTTAACACCGACCAACCCGAAAAAGCTTTAGAAGTTTACAAAACAGTAACACAAAAATACCCAAATTCGGAAGAATCTAAACCAGCAATAGACCTAATAAAAAACATTTACACTAACGATTTAAGCGATGCTGAGGGCTTCATAAAATACACACAAGAAACAAATATAAACGTAACCATTTCCGAAATAGAAGCAGATTCTCTAAGCTACAGAACAGCAGAAAAACTATATATGAAGGGCGATTGCGACAAATCTAAAGTTTTATTTGCAAACTACATTTCTAAATACCCTAACGGTAAATTTTTATTAAATGCAAACTTCTATAAAGCCGAATGTAATTTAAAAGCAGGCGAAACCGACGAAGCACTAAAATCGTACTCATATATCGCAAATAAAGAAAAAACAGAATTTACCGAAGAAGCATTAGTAAAAGCCTCAAACATTGCATACACACAAAAAAATTACGACGAAGCTATTTCTCTATACAAAAAATTAGAACAAATAGCCGATAACAAATCGAACATAACAAACGCAACATTGGGTATAATGAACTGCCTTTTCGACAAAAAAGACTACACAAACGCCGCAAAAGCTGCCATAAACGTTCTAAAAAACACCAATATTAACGAAACTAATAGCCGATTAGCTCACTACGTTATTGCAAGCTCAATGTACAACCAAAACGATTTTACAGGAGCCTTCGACGAATACCAAATGCTTGCCGAAGATATGACTACCGACCAAGGTTCTGAAGCAAAATATCGTTTAGCCGAAATAAATTTCAAAAATGGAAAATTAAACGATGCCGAAGCGGAAATAAATAGCTTTAGAACAAGCAACTCTTCCAACAAATATTGGTTGGCAAAAGCATATATTTTATGGGCTGATATTTTTAATGCCAAAAAAGATAACTTTTACGCCACAGCTACACTACAAAGTATTATAGATAATTATAACAACAAAACCGACGGAATTATTGATGAAGCTACTTTAAAATTAGTGAAATTTCAAGACCAAGTTGACGAGGAAGAAGAAATTAAAACTTCTGAAAATAAAGACGTTGTAAAAGAATTGAACGAATTAGACAAACTAATTGACAAGGAAAAAGAAATTGAAAAAGAAAACGAACTAAATACTAACGAGGAAAACTAAATCCATATAAATGAAAATGAATAATAATGCGTAAAAAATTTAAACTATGAAACTAAATATATACATATTAATTGCGTTATCGTTTGTGTTAAATTTAAATACTAAAGCACAAAAAAAAGATACTTTAAAATCTGATGTTACTGTAATTAGAGCATACGACCCAACTATTTCTGATGCCAACAAAATAACATTATTTCCAACGATTAACGACACCACAAAAATTGCAGTAGATTTTAAATACTACGTTGATGCAGAAAAAGCCGATGCCGAATTTGAAATAATCCCAATAAACTCGGCAAAAATGCTTCCCGAACCACTTAGTAAGCTATACAGAAGCAATTTAACTCTTGGCTATGGAAATTATAATACACCTCTTGCCGAATATAGCTACAGTTCACTCCGCTCTAAAGACAATAACTTAGCCATTCATTTAAAACATTTGTCTTCTTCTTCATCGTTAAATTTAGAAAATTATAGCGAAAAAATTTTTGCTGGTTTCAGCGAAAATATTGCAGAAATACATTCAAAATCATTTATAAACACTAACTCTACAATATTATCGGGCATTTCTTTCAATAGAAATGTATATCAAAACTACGGATTTTTTACCGATTCTTTACCAAAAGAAAAAGACAGCATTCCAAAAAAAGAAGATTACCGACAAAGATACTGGAATGTAGACGCAAATATCAGATATTTAAGCAATTACACCGACAATACTCACCTAAATTACGATGCCGGAATTAGATACAACTATTTGGAAAATTTACAAAAAGGCGTTCAACACACAGTAGAATTTGATGGCAATTTTAATCAGTATAACAAAAAAGAACTGTTAGCTGCCGATATTTTTATTGGAACTTACTCATTTTTACAAGATACACTAAACAATATGAGAGTAAATATTGGTGTAAAACCTTACGTAAAAGTAGGTAACAAAAACTGGGCATTGAAAGCCGGATTAGATTTTATTGCCGATACTTACGACCAAGAAGTAAAATACCATTTTTATCCAAACGTAAAATTCCACTACAACACTGTAGAAGATTTTTTAACTCCATATATTGGAATAAACGGCAAAAAACAATCGAATAATTATGCCCAAATAATTCAAGAAAATCCTTTTATAAGCAACAATTTATTAGTTCAAAATACCAACAATGTTTTCAATGTTTATGGAGGTTTTAGAGGTAAGGTTTCTAAAAGTTTACAGTATAATTTTTCTGTAAACTATTCCAAAATTAACGGAATGTATTTCTTTGTGAACGACACATCAACAAAATACGAAAACACATTTATTGTAGAATACGACAATGTTAAATTAACAACACTAAAAGGCGAAATACTTTGGGCTAAATCAGATAAACTAAGTTTTCTTTTAAAAGGCGAATATTTTCAATATAAATTAGATAGCCTGTTAAAACCTTGGCACAAACCCGAATATTTAGTAACACTCAGCACTAAATACAACTTACGCGATAAAATTTTAGTAAATTTCGACATTTTTGCTATCAGCGACCGTTTTGCTAAAAATTTCTATAACAAAACCACTCCTATTAAATTAAAGGCTACAATAGATATTAACTTAGGATTAGAATACCGATACAATAAACTTTGGTCGGCTTTTGTTAAACTAAACAATATTGGAGCTTATAAATATTACCAATGGAA
>DYMG01000066.1 GCA_020721655.1 Paludibacter propionicigenes
AACTAATCATAAATATATAAAACTGTAAAATAATTTATTAACTTTGTAGCTGTAAATATTCAATTCGAAAAACTTTGCAGTATTACAAAACAAATATAAAAATTATAACACTAATAAAAGTTTTCGCTTTTACATTGTTGGTTTTTGCATCAACAACAACTTTTTCACAAAACGAACTTATAGCCTTCATTAAATTTAAAATTGATGGTGGAAACTTCGATAATTCGAACCTAACAATTACAAAAGACGGTCAAAAATGGAAAACAAGTGCAGGTCAAAAAAGTTTTGAATACACATTAGAATACAACCACACATACATATTTACATTTAGCAAAAAAGGCTACGTTACAAAAAAAATAAAAGTAAACACAACAATTGCAACAGAATCAATAAATCCAGAAGGCTACGATTTGCCATTTGAAGTAAACCTTTTTACACAGTACGAAGGCGTAAACACCGTAGTTTACAACCAACCGGTAGGGGTTTTTAAATATGATAAAGTTAACGATAGCTTTGATTACGATACCGATTACACAAAATCAATAAAAGCACAAATAGAAAAAGTAGCCGAAGAAACTAAAAAAGCCGAACAAGAAGATTTAGCCCAAAAACAAGCCGAAGCCGCCCAAAAACAAGCCGAAGCCCAAAAACAAGCAGAGGCTCAAAAACAAGCCGAAGCCGCTAAAAAAGCTACTGAAGCCGAAGCCGCTAAAAAGGCTATGGAAATTGCAAAAGCCAACGAATTAGCAAAAAAAGAAGAAGCAAAAAAAATAGCAGAAGAACAAAAACAAACCGAACTTGCAAAAAAACAAGCCGAAGCCGAAGAAATTGAAAAAAGAAAAGCACAAGCCGCCACCGAAGAAGCTGCTAAAAAACAAGCCAAATTAGATGCCATACAAGAAGAAGCCGCTAAAAAAGCTACTGAAGCCGAAGCCGCTAAAAAGGCTTTGGAAACTACAAAAGCCAACGAATTAGCAAAAAAAGAAGAAGCAAAAAAAATAGCAGAAGAACAAAAACAAACCGAACTTGCAAAAAAACAAGCCGAAGCCGAAGAAATTGAAAAAAGAAAAGCACAAGCCGCCACCGAAGAAGCTGCTAAAAAACAAGCCAACTTAGCTGCTATACAAGAAGAAGCAACACGAAAAAAAGCAGAAAAAGAACAATTAAAAGCCGCAGAAGGAGCTAAAAGATTAGAATTATTAGCTAAATTAGAATCGGAAAAAGCAGAACGCGAACGCTTAAAATCACAAGCCCAAGCCGAAGAGCAGGCAAAAAAAGCTGAATTGCAAGCAAAAATTGAACAAGAAATAGCAACAAAAAAAGCTACAACTGTTGCCGAAGAACTCGAAAGAAAAAGAAAAAATGAAGAATTAGTTGCACAAAAAAATGCAGAATTAAAAAAAATAGCCGACGAAAAAAAAGCTCAAGCCGAAGCCCAAGCAAACGAAAACCTAAAAAGAATTCAACAACAACAAGAAGATGCTGCCAGAAGACGAATGGAATCTCAATCCGAAGAAGAACTTAAAAGAAAACAAAATATCGACGCTATTGCTGAAGAATTGAAAAGGCGTAATAGCGATATTCCAGATGGAAAAAACGAAACAGTAGAAACAGACGACTACAAAAAAACTACCACCATTACAATAAAAATTGACGAAGTTGTTACAACTTATAGAAAAGTAGAATGGAAATGGGGCGGTACATATTATTTTAAAAACGGAAAAGGTATTAGTCAAGCAATATATTATTTAGATACCAAATAATACAAAAAACAAATCTTCAATTATTTTTTATATAATTTAGCGGTCTAATAAAATTGCAATGGATAAAATATTCGAAAAATCGCTAAATTTAGAGTTCATAACTTTTGAAGAAGCTCTAAAAATATACAAAAACGCATCAACAACAGAGTTAATGTTAATTGCAAACAACATTAAAAATAAAATTCACAAGAATAAAATTGTTGGCTGGCAAATAGACCGAAACGTGAATATAACTAACTCTTGCATAGCACAATGTAGTTTTTGTAATTTTTATGTAAACCCAAAATCAGATAAAGTTTATATAACCACAATTGAACAATATAAAGAGAAAATTGACGAATTATACGCTTTAGGCGGAAATCAAGTGCTTTTACAAGGCGGACTACACCCAAAATTAGGCTTAGAATTTTATACAAACCTTTTCAAAGAATTAAAAAAACTATATCCAGATTTGAAACTGCACGCCTTAGGTCCAGCAGAAATACACCATATTTCAAAACTATCAAAAAAAACATACAAAGAAGTATTAATTGAACTAATAAACGCAGGCTTAGACAGCCTTCCGGGTGCAGGAGCCGAAATACTATCCGATAGGGTTAGAAAAACAATTTCAAAAGGAAAATGTAATACACAACAATGGTTTGATGTAATGCACGAAGCTCACAAATTAAACCTAATAACATCGGCAACAATGATGTTTGGACATATAGAAACTATTGAGGAACGTATAGAACATCTTATAAAAATAAGAGAGGGGCAAAACAAAAAACCTCAAAATTCGGTAGGTTTTATTTCATTTATACCTTGGACTTTTCAAGATGAAGGCACCAATCTACAACAAAATAATCATGTGTATAACACAACAACATCAGAAAATTACATTCGACTACTTGCCATAAGCCGAATAATACTAGTAAATATAAAAAACATACAAGCATCGTGGCTAACTGTTGGAGCAAGCACCGCACAAATTTGTTTACACGCCGGAGCAAACGATTTTGGTTCAATAATGATAGAAGAAAATGTAGTATCTGCAGCTGGAGCAGAATATTCTTTCAACAA
Organism: Paludibacter propionicigenes; assembly: GCA_020721655.1. GTDB lineage: Bacteria > Bacteroidota > Bacteroidia > Bacteroidales > JAFGXI01 > DYMG01. Next base: position 2,826 of record DYMG01000066.1, read on the forward strand.
AGACGAAATTCAAAAATCAATTACAGAAGCCGGTTTTATACCAAAATTGCGAAACCAAAAATACGAGTATCTTAACTAAAAATTATGGAAAGAAAAAAAGACCATATAGATTTGGCAAATAAATCGCAATCATCTGTAAATAAATTAGATACAAGATTTTATTACGAGCCACTATTTGCAACGAACAACAATAAAAGCATTAAAGAAATAGAATTTGCCGGAAAAAAAATGAAATACCCTATATGGATTTCGAGCATTACCGGAGGAACCGAACTTGCAAAAACAATAAACACAAATCTTGCAAAAGCTGCAAACGAATTTGGATTAGGAATGTCGCTCGGCTCGTGCCGATGCTTATTAGATAAAAACGATTGTTTTGCCGATTTTAATATGCGTAAAATAATTGGAAATCAGCCATTTTATGCAAATTTAGGAATAGCACAAATTGAACAATTAGCCGAAAAAAACGAACTTAATAAAGTTACAGAACTTATTAATAAACTTCAAGCCGATGGAATTTTTATACACATAAACCCACTGCAAGAAGCTTTTCAGCCTGAAGGCGATAAATTTAAATCCCCACCAATTGTAACACTTAAAAAATTAATAAATAAAACTAACACAAACATATTTGTTAAAGAAGTTGGACAAGGTTTTGGTCCGAAAAGTATTGAAGAACTAATAAAATTACCAATTAAAGGAATTGAATTTGCCGCTTTTGGAGGTACTAATTTCTCAAAATTAGAATTACTTAGAAGCAATTACGAAAACCCTATGGCGTGCGTAGGGCAAAGCATAGAAGATATGATAACATTTGTAAATCAAAATATTGGATTAAGCAAAAAAAAAGAAATAATAATTTCGGGCGGAATAAATTCTTATTTAGATGGATACTACTACATAAATAAAATAAACGCAAAAGCTGTTTATGGTCAGGCTTTTAGTATGATGAAATACGCAACAAAAAATTACAAAACACTTCAAACACATATTCAAAAAGAAATTGAAGGATTAGAATTAGCCTACTCTTTTTTAAAAGTAAAATAAAATGAACAACCAAATAATAAAAGGATTTTCAAATTTATCGAAAGAAAAAAAATTAAAACAAGTTGCACTATTAACACAAAATCCGGAAGAAACTGAAAAAATATTCAAAACCTTTTGGATTCAAGATGAAAAAACAGCAAAACGCTTCGATGAATTTAGCGAAAACACAATATCAATGTTTGGCTTACCATACGGAATTGCCCCAAATTTTATTATAAATCAAAAAAAATACTTCATTCCAATGGTAACCGAAGAAAGTTCGGTTGTTGCAGCTGCCGCAAATAGTGCAAAATTTTGGGCAAATTTTGGTGGATTTAAATCAGAAATTATTTCTACAATTAAAACCGGACACGTACATTTTTTGTGGAACGGAAATTACAATAAACTACTTTCTGTTTTTGTTGAACTTAAAGATAGAATGATTGCCAAAACAAACAATATTACCGCAAATATGAGAGAAAGAGGCGGTGGAATTATTGATATTGAGATAGTTAACCTGACTGCGGAACTGGAAAATTACTACCAAATTAAAGCAACATTTGAAACAATTGACAGTATGGGGGCAAATTTCATTAATTCTTGCCTCGAAGAGTTTGCCGAAGAACTAAAACTGTTTTTGCAAGAAAAAACTATTTTTATCAATAAAGAAAAAAATTGCGACATTGTAATGGCAATTCTTTCTAATTATACGCCAGATTGCCTTGTCGAAACCTCTGTTGAATGTAAAATTTCCGACTTCGCCAAACTCGATATTGATATGGAACCGGAAAAATTTGTACAAAAATTTCAAGCCGCAGTAAATATTGCAAATGTTTCTACATATCGTGCTACAACACATAATAAAGGAATTTTTAACGGAATTGATGCTGTTGCTCTTGCAACAGGAAACGACTTTAGAGCTTTAGAAGCCGCAGGACACGTATTTGCCTCTAAAACAGGCAAATATAAAAGTCTTACAAATGTAGAACTAACTCAAAATAATTTTAAATTTACATTAAAAGTACCAATATCTATAGGAACAGTAGGTGGTCTAACTCAGCTACACCCATTAGCAAAATTATCATTAGAAATTTTAGGAAATCCAAATGCACGCGAATTAATGACAATTTTATCGTCGGCAGGATTGGCAAATAATTTTGCCGCAATTAAATCGTTGGTTACAAAAGGAATACAAATAGGACATATGAAAATGCACCTCATAAATATTCTAAATACCCTAAATGCAACAGAAAATGAAAAGGAAGAAGCAAAATTATTTTTTGAAAATAAAAAAATTACCGTAGAGAATGTTCGTCGCTTTCTAAACAAATAGAGTGTAAGTATGCCAATTTTTCAGTTACCAAAGAATGATATTTATTTTCCAGATCCAAACCTTGCCGAAAACGACGGATTTTTAGCTGTTGGTGGAGACTTGTCGCCAATAAGGCTTTTAAATGCTTATGCAAACGGAATTTTTCATTGGTTTAACCCAAACGACGAAATACTATGGTGGAGCACAAACCCTCGATTAGTTTTGTATCCAAACGATTTTATTGCAAGAAAAAGTCTAATGCAATCAATTAAAAATAAGGGCTTTATTGTTAAATTCGATAACGATTTTGAAACAACTATAAATAATTGTGCAACTGCACGAAGAAAAGAAAATTTAGGGACTTGGATTAGCAACGAAATAAAAACATCATACCTAAAACTTTTTGAAATGGGCTTTGCTCATTCGGTTGAGGTTTACAAAGATAACATTCAAGTTGGCGGACTTTATGGTGTACAAATTGGAACTGTTTTTTCTGGAGAATCAATGTACAGTAATATTAGAGATACTTCTAAAATTGCACTTTACAATTTATGCCAAAATGCAAACAAATTTAATATTGAAATCATTGACTCGCAAACAGTAACTAAGCACATGATTACTTTAGGTGCTAAAAAAATAACAAGACAAGAATTTCTTAATTTTTTGCGAAATTCTTTAGAAAATAATGGCTTTATTGTTAAATCTTGGAAACAATAAAGCCATTAAATAAAAGTTAGTTTTTTATAAACTTCTTTAAAGTTTTGTTAACTCTAATAAAATAAATACCATTTTTTAATTGGCTTACATCTATTTTAACAGCGTTATTTCCTTTAATAACAACATTTCCAACAACATCTAATATTTCAAATTTTTCTATTTTGCTGTTAAAAAATAAAACATCTTTTGTTGGGTTTGGATAAACAGTAAAGCCTAAATTGTTTTTTGAAATACCTGATATAGAGTTGCCCACATTTGTTGCATTTGGAGTTGAAGTTGTGAAATTTATCCAAGTACTGCTTCCATCATAACTTCTACCATAAGAAACGTCGGCAGTTTGTGCCGGAAATGAAATACTATCAACCAATTCGCTGTTGGCATTTGATAAGCCAACATATTCTCCACTAGCTCCCAATCTAAAATTTGTGTGAAGAACTCCATTTACTGTTTCATTATCTGCCCAAATAACTAAAAAGCCATTTGCAGGAATAACTAAGCTATCATTGTTGGCAAATTGAAATTTAGTAGGTAGTGTAGAATCATCTGTTATATAATAATTTGATAAATTTACAGCAACATCGTTAGGATTGTATATTTCAATCCAATCATCAAAATCGCCTTGTGCATCGCTATAAGACGCATCATTGTCAGCCATTATTTCATTTATAAGTAGTGGCGAAAGAGACTTAGTTTGACCAATTGAAAAAGCACTGGCAAAAAAAGTAAGAGCAAGAATGTATAAAATTTTCATACGCAAATAGTTTATAATTAATTATTCGTAAATATAAAACAATGTTTAACAAATTGCAATTTATATTTTACTAAATCTATTATAAATTATCTTAAATAATTGTTTTATTATTTAGAACAAATTAAAATAGTGCTATCTTTGTGGAAAATAGAAAAAATAGAAAATATATGGCACTATTTCAAACAATGGGAAACATTGCTAATGACCCTCAAGAAAAAAAACAAATTAAAGGCGATGCCGAAAAAACAAAAGTTCTTATTATTGGCTCTGGACCAGCAGGTTATACGGCAGCTATTTATGCCGCACGAGCAAATTTAAGTCCAATACTTTATCAAGGATTAGAGCCGGGCGGACAATTAACAACAACAACCGAAGTTGAAAATTTCCCAGGTTATCCGCAAGGGGTAACAGGTCCGGTTATGATGGAAGATTTAAAAGCTCAAGCCGAACGTTTTGGAGCAGAATCTCGTTGGGGAATTATTTCAGAAGTAGATTTATCTAATCGTCCGTTTAAAGCTATTGTTGATGGCACTAAATTAATTGAAGCCGAATCAATAATTATTGCTACCGGTGCAACTGCAAAATATTTAGGTTTAAGTTCCGAAGAAAAATTTAAAGGGAGTGGTGTTTCTGCTTGTGCAACTTGCGATGGCTTTTTTTACAAAGGAAAAAATGTAGCCGTTGTTGGTGGGGGAGATACAGCCGCCGAAGAAGCCACTTATTTAGCTGGTTTGTGCAATAAAGTTTATTTAATTGTGCGTAAAAACTATTTAAGGGCTTCAAAAGCTATGATTGAAAAAGTTGAACGAACAAAAAACATAGAGATACTTTACGAACACACTACAAAAGAAATTATTGGCAGTAAGGTTGTTGGTGGTGCAATATTAGACAATAATGGTAAAGATGTAACAATAGAAATAGATGGCTTTTTTGTGGCAATAGGTCATACGCCTCAATCTCAATTGTTTACTAAATGGATTGATACAGATAATGAAGGATATATTAAAACATTATCAGGAACATCAAAAACTAATGTTGATGGAGTATTTGCTTGTGGCGATGTTATGGATAGCACTTATAAACAGGCAATTACAGCCGCAGGTTCGGGCTGTAAAGCTGCATTAGATGCCGAAAAATTTATTTCTTCTCAAGAATAATAAATAACAATAAAGCTCAAAATTAGATTTTTGAGCTTTATTATTTTTATGCTTATGAAATCGCTAAAAATTGCAATTGTTGGAGCAACCGGATTAGTTGGTCAAAAAATATTACAAATATTAGATGAACGGAATTTTCCAATTTCTCAATTAATACCTGTAGCAAGTAGTAAAAGCCTTGGTAAAAGTATAACTTTTAAAAACAGCAAAATAAATATAGTAAGTGTTGAACACGCAATTTCTTTAGCTCCAGATATAGCAATTTTTTCAGCAGGAGGTTCTACATCTTTAGAATATGCTCAAAAATTTGCCGATAAAGGCACCTTTGTAGTAGATAATTCATCGGCTTGGAGAATGGATAAAACTAAAAAATTAGTAATTCCAGAAATAAACGCCAGCGAAATTACCGAATTCGATAAAATAATTGCAAACCCAAATTGTTCAACAATTCAAATGCTAATGATTTTATATCCATTGCATAAAAAATATGGAATAAAACGCTTAATAATTTCAACATATCAATCGGTTACAGGAACTGGTGTTAAAGCGGTAAAACAACTTGAAAACGAGAGAAATAACGTAAAAAGTGAAAAGGCATATAAATACCAAATTGATAAAAATTGTATTCCTCATTGCGACGATTTTACTGAAAATGGTTATACCAAAGAAGAAATGAAATTGGTTAACGAAACTCACAAAATACTAAACGATTATTCAGTAAAAATATCGGCTACAGCCGTTCGCGTACCTGTTGTTGGCGGACATTCAGAGTCTGTTAATGTGGAATTTCAAGAACAATTTAATATAAATGATGTAAAAACAATATTGGCAAATACCAAAGGCGTAATTTTATATGATGATATTACAAATTTTATTTACCCAATGCCTATAATTTCTGAAAATAAAGACGAAGTTTTTGTTGGAAGAATAAGAAAAGATTTATCAAACGAAAATGCTATAAATTTATGGATTGTTGCCGATAATCTTAGAAAAGGGGCTGCAACAAATGCTATTCAAATAGCAGAATATTTAAACAAAAAGTTTTTTTAAATTAAACTTTTTGTGTTTAAATTTATCTAATAACAATATGATTTACATGATAGTCCAATTAAAAAACAATATAATGCCGATGCAATAGCTGTTTAGTCCAATTTCTATTGGACTTCCGAACTTTGTTCGGAATGCTTTCTGTATAAAGCCAATAATTAAAAAATAATGAGCAATTTATCCGATTTAGAAATATATGAACTATATAAAATTGATAAGGATAAATCTTTTAACTTATTAGTCTCAAAATATCAAGAAAAACTTTACTGGCATATTAGAAAAATTGTGATAACGCATCATAATGCCGACGATGTGCTTCAAAATACGTTTTTAAAAGTGTGGAAAGCTTTTCCTAACTTTAAAAACGAATCAAGTCTTTACACTTGGTTATACAGAATTGCAACCAACGAAGCACTTACATTTCTAAAATCAGATAAAACTAAAAATAATATTTCATATTCAAATACGGAAACGAAAGTTATAAATTTACTCGAAAGCGATGTGTATTTTGAAGGCAACGATTTTGAGAAAAAATTTCAGCAAGCCTTATCAACATTACCCGAAAAACAAAAATTAGTGTTCAATATGAAATATTTCGATGAAATGAAATACGAACAAATTTCGGAAATTTTAAAAACTTCAGTTGGCGGTCTAAAAGCATCTTACCATCACGCTGTAAATAAAATTAAAGATTATTTAAATAATAATTAAACCTTCTTAAATTATTTTAGTCAAAACAAGCAATGGAACAATTTAAAAACATAAAAGACAATAGCGGTTTTAAAGTGCCAGAAAATTATTTCAATGAATTTCCAAAAAAAATTGAAGAAATAATTGCAAATGTTAAACCAGATAAGCCTAAAAAACTACAATTAAAAGCATATTATTCAATAGCTGCTGTTTTTGTTAGTATTATAGTAGTAGCAACAGTTTTAATAAAAAATTATACCAAAGAACCAACACAATTAGAAAACCAAACTTTAGCATATTTAGAATGTAATATTTATGATGTTTCAGATGAAATCCTTTACGATGTTACTATAGAATCGGAATCTTTAGAAACGAAAACCAATAATAACATAGAATTAGACGTTTTAGCCGAAGAAATTACAGAAGAAGAAATAATATATAATTACAATAACTAAAAAACTATAATAATGAAAACAAAATATATAATAATTATGTTGATGCTTTTTTACTCTAACATTTTTTCACAAGAATGTAAAAATTATGCACAACATAAACAAAAAATTGAAGCCGAGAAAGTTGCATATATAACCGAAAAACTTAATTTTTCAGTAGAAGAAGCTCAAAAATTTTGGACAGTTTACAACCAATTAGAAGATAAAAAAGAACAATTCCACAAACAAAAAAGAGCACTACAATTACAGTATAGCCAAAAATCTAAAGAACTTTCAGATGCCGAAATCGAAAAAATAATAGACAACTTAATGCAAATAAATTTAAAAATTGAAGAGCTAAAAATAGAATATCACAATCAATTTAAAAAAATAATTGGAGTAAAAAAAGCAGCACAGTTGTATAATTTTGAAATTGAGTTTAGAAAAACTTTGTTGAGGAATTTAAACCACAAAACTAAATAATACTACTAATCGAAAAAAACACAAAATAATTTATTACATCGTTTCAATTAATCTAAAAATTAATATCTTTACTTCGATAAATTAATTTTCTTATACAATTAAATAATTGAAGCAGCCTATTAGAAATTTAATAATATTAATATTTATTTCATTTGAAATATTTTCTCAAGACTACAACATAAAGCATTATACTGTAGCTGATGGGCTTTTACATTCTTTTGTTAGCGATATTATTCAAGACAAAGCCGGAAATATTTGGATTGCAACAGGTGGTGGTTTGTGTAAATTTAATGGAGTAGAATTTGTTAGTTACACAACCAAAGACGGATTGTATTACACCAGATTAATATCTCTTGCCGAGGATAAAAACAATAATATTTGGATTGGAACAACCGAAGGATTAAACGTTTTCGACGGTAAAGCAATTTACAAATACTACAATAAAGATAAAGAAAAAATTAAAGCTATAGAAAAATCTAATGACGGTAAAATGTGGGTTTCGTCGAATTTAGGTTTAAAAAAAATAGGCTTTAAAAATGGGGCTTTTACAACAGAAAAAATTATTGCTAATTTTGGCGAAGCTAATGATATACAAATATTTCAAGACGAAAAACAGAACTTTTTTTTAATAGAAACAGCAAATAATAAGCTATTTATTGGGCTAAATAATTCGCTATTCGTTTACGAAAACAAAAAAGCAAGAAAAATTGAAATTCCTGAAAAAATTGAAATTTACTCAGCATGCAATTTGAAAAATAATAAAATAATATTTGGAACAAATAACGGGTTGTATTATTTTGATAATGAGAAGTTTATTCATTTAGAAAATGCAAAACTAAATGGTTTTAAAGTTTATAAAATAAAAAGGAAAAAGCAAAAAATTTGGATGATTGGAAAATGGGGAAACGAAAATGAAGATGAACTATTTTTGGTTAGCATAAACTTAAATGACAAAAAATATTACAGAAAAATAAGCGTTAGCAATGGACTTATCGACAATCCAACATCGCTCTTTATTGACCATGAAAATAATATTTGGACAGGCTCTAATGGAGGATTGAGTGTGCTAAAAGGAGAAAGTTTTGTTAACTATACCACAAAAAACGGAATAGTTGGAAATAAAATTTGGGGAATATACCAAGACAGTGAAAATGCAATTTATGTTGGAACAATAAATGAAGGTTTTTCAATTATTAATAACGACAGTATTTTAAATTTTAATGAAAAAACTGGTTTGCCAGATTTGTATGTAAGCTCATTTTTTAAAAAAGAAAAAAATAATTTTTATTTCGGAACAGTAAATAAAGGCTTATGCAAGGCAACTTACAAAGAAAAAAACAAAAAATACTCATTTCAGCAAATTAAATCAAATAAATTATTAGAAAATACAAGAATAGACCAAATTAAAATAGATTATAATAATATAATTTGGGTAGCCTCATATAACGGACTTTTTTACTCAACAGATGGCATAAATTTTCAACGAAAAACCTTATTTAAAAATGATTCTGATGTTGAAGTTCAATACTTATTATTAGCAAAAAACAAAAAAATATATGTTGGAACAAAAAAAAATGGACTTTTTGAATTGTACAAAAATGAAGTGAAACAAATAAATTTAGGACGTAATAACATAGGTGTTAGCTCATTATGTGAAGATTTACAGGGAAATATTTGGGGTGCATCACAAAACAATGGAATTGTAAAAATAAACAACAATAAAACAGTTTGGATAACCGAAAAAAACGGACTAAAATCGAATTTAATATACATTTTACAAGCAGATAAAAATGGTAATATTTGGGCAGGCTCAAATTTAGGATTAGACAAATTTAATGCAACAACATACAACAAAACAGGTATATTAGAAATACGCCATTACGGTACCGACGACGGACTTAAAGACATAGAAATGAACTTAAATGGTTCAATTGAAGACAATTTAGGAAATTTGTGGTTTGCATCAAATAATGGAATATTAAAATACGATTATCGTTATGACTTAAGCAATAGAGTTCCACCAATTATTTCATTATTAGATGTTAAAATTCACTCAAAAAAAGTAGATTGGAAAAAATACTCAAAATCCTTATCACATTGGAATAATTTACCAATAAATCCTATTTTGCCATATTTTCAAAACCATATTACTTTTGAATTTATTGGAATTAGTTACAAAAACCCAAAAGAAATTAAATACTCGTGGAAATTAGAAGGTTTTGATAAAAAGTGGGTGCCAAATTCTTCAAACAGACAAGTTATATACTCCAATTTACCTGTAGGGAAATATATTTTTAAAGTTAAATCTTCTAATAACGACGGTGTTTGGAACCAAACCGCTTTAGAATTTCCATTTGAAATAACTCCGCCTTTTTGGCTCACTTGGTGGTTTATTACAGCCTCAATAATATTTTTATTGCTTACTGTTTATTTGGTAGTTAAGTTTAGAATTAGACAATTTAAAATAAGAGAAAAAGAATTAGAAAAAATTGTGAGAGATAGAACTCAAGAAATTTATCTACAAAAAGAAGAATTAAAAGCCCAAATGGATATCGTTTTTCAACAAAAACAAAAAATTGAAACTATACACTTAGGCTTATCAGATAGCATAGATTACGCAAGTTTAATACAAAATTCTATTTTGCCCGACGAAAAAATATTACAAAAAAACATTGCAAATCATTTCCTATTTTTTAAACCAAAAGATAAAGTAAGTGGCGATTTTTACTGGTGGTGTAACCTTAAAAATGAAACAGTTATTAGTGCCGCAGATTGCACCGGACACGGAGTGCCAGGTGCATTTATGAGTATGCTTGGGATTTCATTTCTTAAAGAAATTGTTGAAAAAGAAAAAATAAAAACACCAGCAAAAATTTTAAATTCTTTGCGAAATTATATTATCGAAGCTCTTAAACAAGATTCTGTTCTAAATAACCAAAAAGACGGAATGGATATGTCAATAATTGTTATAAATCACGAAACTAATACATTGCAATTCTCTGGAGCAAACAACCCAATATATGTAATTAAAAATGAGCAAATTACTCAGATTCATGAAAGAATTAAATTGTCAGAAACTAATATCACAAACGAAAGCTCAAGATTTTTATATGAAATAAAAGCCGATAAAATGCCAATAGCAATATACAGTAAAATGGGAAACTTTACTAATATTGAAATTAATGTCCAAAAAGGCGACCAAATTTATTTATTTTCCGATGGGTTTGCAGATCAGTTTGGGGGAGAAAATAAGAAAAAATTCAGATACCAACCATTTAAAAAAATATTGATAAACAACTCGCATAAGCCTATGAATGAGATTAATAAGGAATTACAAAAAGCATTTTATGAATGGAAAGGTAATTTAGACCAAATTGACGATATTGTTATTATTGGAATACAAATTTAACCTCGTATTAACCCAACTTGAAAAGTCATTTTGCAAAACCTTTCATTATAAGCATGTTGCGTCTTTTGTTTTTACATTTGGGGGACTATTTTTGTTTTTCGCACAAAAGGTCTA
>DYMG01000067.1 GCA_020721655.1 Paludibacter propionicigenes
CGTTCATTGTATAGTTAGGACCACATACATCAATGTTTGTAGAGCCGGCGTTTGCCGTAGGTTGTTGATTTACCACAACATCTTGAGTATAAGGATCTCCAGTACAGCCATTTTCTGTTACAGTTAGAGATATAGTATATGTTCCTGGAGTGCTACTTGTTGCAGTGTGTGAACCTTGTCCTATTCCGGTATTTGCGGTAAGTCCATCCCAATTCCACGAATAGTTTGCTGCGGAAGTTCCTGTTCCTGTGTATGTTACTGTTGAATTGGTGCTAGTACAAATTGGAGAAACAACGGTAAAATTGGCTGTTGGTAATGGATTTTCTATTACAGTAACCAAATCGGTACCTGTGCAACCATTGGCATCTGTTACTGTTACAATATAATTTCCACCTATGCTAGCAGAAATAGCTTGAGATGTTGCAGTTGTACTCCAGTTGTAACCAGAATAACCAACACCAGCATCTAAAACTATTGACGCACCTGTACAAATTGTAAATCCTGATGTATTACCAGAAATATCGGTTATGTTAGGAGTAGGGAGTGCATTTACATAAATTGTTAAATCATCAGTATCTGCACAGCCATTGGCATCTGTAACTGTAACAGTGTATGTTGTTGTGGCTGTTGGATTAACTGTAGCCGAAGAACTTGTTCCTGCTCCATTATTCCAATTATAACCAGTACCACCAGATGCAGAAATAGTTGCAGAAGCTCCAGTACAAATTGACTGGTCGGCAGATGCTACGGCGGTTACAATTGGTGTTGTTACTACAGAAGATGCTATTGAACAACCATTTATATCTGTAAACATTACTTGATAAGTTCCATCTCCATTTCCATTTGTTGATACATTAAGAATAGCTCCTGTTTGTCCTGCAATAGCAACGCCTTCATAGTACCATTGGTATGTTCCTGTTCCAGAAGCAGTAGCTGTTAAAGTCATATTGTTTGTACACATGTGCCCAGTAGGTGTTACGGCAACAGGTGTAAAAGATGCTGAGGTATTTAGAAGTAAGTTATCAAAATAAAAATAAGGATAGCAACCTGATGGTGGAGAATAACTTGCTGGTAGAGCACAAGGCGAGCCTATCATTACGGCACCAACATTAGCCGGAGGTGTAAACGATAATGAAAGCACTCCCCAAGCACTTACCGGAGTATATGTTTGAGATGCTAAAACATACCAACCCCCACCAGGGCAGTCACTTGTTCCATAAGGTAATTCACCACAATTTGCATGACCAAAAATGGTTATATCTATAGGACCAAAATCTATTACCCCTCCATTACAAGCATCGCCTTGACCATCAATAGGAGATGAAGCAATATTCATTTCTATAGTGTAGGGAGTTCCAGCAGTTAATGGAGTAGGTAAACAAGCCCCAACATATTCTTGCCAACCTGGCGAAAATATTGCTCCTACGTAACCTGAACCATCATAAGGATAAATGCCGGCATTTGTTGCTGCACCAAAATTGTACCCACAGTTAAAATAATCTGATGTTGCATCTGTTGCTTGTATCCATGTGTCTGCACAGCTAAGTTGGCTATAAGTTGTTGGACAACAACTATGGTCTTCAAAAGAAGGGTTTGGAATTAATGACGATGGTGTTGAGCCACCAGTACAAATACATTCTGTATCATTTAAATCTATAGCTCCATCGCCATCATCGTCTATTCCATTTGCACAATTTTCTTGAGAAAAAACAACAAACGATAACAACGTAAATAATAAAACAAATAAGTTTCTCATAGCTTAGAATTTAAAATGAATTTTATTTTTTTATGATGACACAATTATTGTTTAAAGGTTGCCTATTTTTAAATGTTATTGACGAATAATTTTAATTGTAAAATATGTTATTTTACAATTAACTTTCTAAGTTCTTCATTTTCTCTTTTAAGTTTGTCTATTTCAAGTTTTAATTCTTGAACAGCTTTAACTAAAACAGGTGTAAGTTTAGAATAGTCTAAAGATTTATAACCTTCATCGTTTGTGTTAACAATTTCGGGGTAAATTTTCTCAATGTCTTGAGCAATGAACCCAATATGTCGTTTGTTATCAAAATGGTTATTAGGGAATTCGTCTTTTCTCCAATCGTATTTTATGGCTTGTAGTTTCATTACATCTGATAATGCATTGTTAATAGGCTCTATATTTTTTTTGAATCTTCTATCAGAATACAAAATATTACTCATCCAATCGCCAGCGTAATTGAACCAAATATCGTTAACATATAAATTTTGCCAAATATGTGATGGGTAAGAACCAAGGTCTCTACCTACATTTCCATCAGGAACAGTATGCCCGCCCATTACGTAAGTTTCGTCGCCACCACATTCAAAATAAACCACTCCGGCAGCATTACTTACTCCACCTAAATTATCGCCATACATTATTTGGAAATTTCCAGAACCTTTGTTTATACGCAAAAATTCAGAATTATTGTCTGTAACAATTTCTACCTTAGCTTGTGGAGTTGTAGTGCCAATACCAATTTTACCATTATCTAAAATACGCATTTTTTCTGTTTGTACGTTAGAACCTAATGTTGTTGTATTAAATATAATAGCTGTTCCTTTATTAGTTCCAGAAAAATTTTCTACTGCTCTAAAATCAATGGAAGCACCTCCAAAAGCATTTAAGTTTCCACCATAGCCATTGTAACCGTCTATTATATCTCTACCTGTTAAGGTTAATAATACATCGTTTGATAATGGATAAGATGGGATAGCAATAGTACCACGTGCTCTCAATCCTACAAAAGCAGGATGATTGTCAATAGCAGCAACAAAAATATCGTGATTAGCCCAAGTATTGCTAATAGAACTACGTACACCACCATTGTTTGCATATATTGAACCGTTAACTTCTAATTTAGTGCTTGGTAAGCTTGTACCAATACCTACATTTCCGCCTTGTTCGGCTAATATTATATTTGCCCAATGAATACCATCTTCTACGGCTTCAATTCCTAAATATTCGAGGTTTGCACCTGCTGCAGTGTTAAGGTTTAATCCAATATAACCTTTAAGATTAGAGTTATTGGGTTCTTCTAGGAAAATATGGTTTGGGCGTGCAGATGCACCTGTTACGTTGTAGGCATTACTTATATGGAGTTTTCCTTGTGGAGTAGTTGTAGCTATACCAACATTTGTTCCATTATCAAATATTTGGCTACAAGTTCCGTTAAAGCCATCAGATTTAATAATGTAGTTAGTGGTGTTGCAATTAACTCCTCCATTTCCATTGGCAAAGCGAATCCAGATACTACCATTCCAATAATAATAACCGGGGGTAACGTCGTTTATTGAGGCTGTGTTATAAACAAGTAAACTTGTTGCAGGAGAAGTTATAGGGTTTGATAAAGTAGTTTGTGTTAAAGCTAAACGTGGAATAAGTACACCTTTGTCGGTTGCACTAACATCTAACATAGAAGAAGTTACTGGTGGGATGTTTGTATTGTTTATAGCTACACCTTGCGAAAATAATGATGAATAGATAAATAAACTCATTATGCTTAATAGAAATAATTTTTTGTTTTTCATTGTTGTTTATGTTTTTAATTGAAAGCAAATTTATAAAAAATAAGTGAGTCAGGTATAAAAAGTCAGTTTAATTTTCATTAAATAGGTTATGTATTTAATTATCAGGACTTTATGTATTATTGTAAATTTGAATTAAAACTCTTATTATCAATAATTTAACTTTATAAACTTTCAACTTTATAACTTTTTAAACTGACCTCATAAGTATATAAAAAAAATTAATTCTATTTTATTACAGTAACATTGCCTGTTTTTTGATATTCAATACCGTTTTCGTCTTGGTATGTAATTAGCCATTTGTAAACGCCAAGTTCTACATATTTACCTGATTTTGTTTTGCCATTCCAAGAGTTAGTCATATCGGTTGTTTCAAAAATTATTTCACCCCAACGGTTATAAATTTTAAGGTCAAATTCGTCTAAGTTTACTCCATTTCCAACAATTGAAAAATAGTCGTTTATATTATCGTTATCCGGAGAAAAAGCCGAAGGAACATATAATGTATATTCGTTTACAATAATAACTTGCGAGAATGTTGAGTCTGCACAGCCTTTATCTGTTTTTACTAAAAGTTTTACGTTGTATGTTTCGGGTATATTAATATATTTGTGTGTTGGCGATATTAGGTTAGATATATTTCCATCGTCAAACCACCAATAATTGTAAAAGTTGTCTTGCGATAAATTTGTGAATTTAATTTCTGGTTTTATAATGCTTGCAGTTTGTGGGGTTGCTGTAAATTGAGCTTTTGGATTTTTATAAACATTAATCATATTATCTATTTGAAGAAAATTTTTGCAGCCATTGTTTGATGTAATTTCTAAAGAAACATTAAAACTTCCCCAATTTTCGTAAACGTGGTTTGGGTTTTGGGCGTAGCTAGTATTATTGTCGCCAAAATTCCACAAATAACTTGTGTTAGTATTCGATGTTTGCGATATAAAATTAACACTTAAAGCTTGGCAACCTTGCAAAATATCTGATGAGAAGGTAAATGATGGAATTGGATAAGTTTCAATTTGAATTACATCGTTATCGGTCGGAGAGCCACAATTATCGCTTACAGTAATTGAGTAAGATGTTGTTTCGTAAGGATAAACTGTATAAACGCTAGAAATAGCGTTGCCATTTTCTAAGGTGTATATGTAATTTCCGTTTCCTCCATTTGCAATTGTAGTTATAATTACAGGGTCGCCCGGACAAACACTATATTTGTTTGCAGTTACATTTATTGATATTGGAGCGTAAACATTTATTGTGCGTGTAGCTATTGTTTGGCAATTATTATTGTCGGTTACTGTTATTGCATAAATTGTTGTATCTGTTGGATTTATGCTTATTGTTTCTGTTGTTTCTGTTGTACTCCATTGGTACGAGTAATTTGGGGTACCTCCTGTTACTGAAACTGTTAAATCTTTTGTTTCTCCAATGCACATAGTTGGTAAATCTAAAATAGATGCAATAAGTTTATTAGGTTCAGTTATTTCAATGTTGTTTATTACAAAAGTGCAAGAGCTAAAATCGGTAACTGTAACATTGTAAGTTCCAGCAAATAATTGACTATTTGATTGTGTTGTTGTTCCATTAGACCAATTGTAAGAGTATGGTGTTACACCACCAGAGATATTAATTGTTGCGGAACCTAAATTTTGTCCGTAGCAATTATTATTTACTATTGTTGTAGAATTATTTATTATTTGAAGTGGTTGAGCTATTGTTGCTGAATTGTAGCCAACACAACCATTATTATCAATAATAGTAACGTTATAAGTATTTGCAGGTAAGTTATTTAATGTTTGAGATATTTCACCATTGTTCCAATTAAAGTTGTATGGAGATGTTCCTCCTATTGGGGTAACTGTAATTTGTCCATCGGTTAATCCAAAACAAGAAATGTTTGTGCTTTCTATAGAACTTTCCAAAGGTGTTGATGGCTCTGTAATTGTAATTGTTTCGGTTATAAAACAGCTGTTTGCATCTGTAACAGTAACAAAATATTGACCTGCAAATAAGCCTGTTATATTAGCAGATGTTGATGTAAACGAGTTTACGCCTACCCAATTGTAAGTATATGGAGGTGTTCCACCGGTAACGCTAATGCTTGCAGTTCCATTGTTACTGCCAAAACAAAGTACATTTGTTAAAGTAACATTGTAATTTATTGCAGTTGGTTGAGTAATAGTTTCAGATGTAGTTGAGGTGCAACCAAAGCGATTGCTTATGGTAACTTGGTATTGGTTTACACATAATCCAATTGCGGGGTTTGTTGTTTGCGAATCACTCCATAAATATGTGTATGGAACAAAATTATCTTGAGGTTGGGCTAAAATTTCGCCTTCGCAATTTCCAAAACATAAATTATTGGTTGGTGTTGCTATAACAGATGGGTTTGGCAAAACAAAAAGTGTTATTGATGTATCTTTTAAACAACCACCATCGTTTATGTATAAAGTTATTGTTTTTTGTCCAGATGTGTTCCAATTAACTGTGTGTGGACCCTCTCCTGTTGCATTTGATGGATTTCCACTATCAAAATTCCAATTAAAACTAGACCCAGAACTAGTTGAGCCGGCAAATTGAATAGTTACGTTTTCTCCTATGCAAATAGTATCTTTTGAAATTGTAAAATTTGGGTTAATTGTTGGCACAACATTTATGGTCATAGAAACAGTGGTATCTGCCATACAGCCCGATGAAACAGTAACCCAATGAGTTTCGGTATTTGTTGGATTAACAGTAATGCTTGTTCCGGCAGACCCGTTGTCCCATAAATAGCTTACAATTGAAGGGTTTTGTAAAGGGTTTATAGAAACGTTAACAGTAACAGGCGAGTTTCCACAAATTAGGGTATCGTTAGAAATTATTGGATTAAGATTAAAATTATCTATTACCCAAATAGTATCGTTTGTAGATTGCAATGAACAAGGGCAACCATTAAGAAGACTAAAAACAATGTATTCGTTAGTTTCTTGAACATTATCGAAAAAGGCAGAATAATAAAGAGTGTCGCTATATTCTCCGGGTAAAATAACTAAATTTGAATTAACATTTGTATAATCTGTGCCTTGTATGGCAGTTCCTCCAACAATTAAATCTATGTGTATTGTATCTAACATTGCTAAAGCAGAGGTGTCAATTCTTTCGAAAATCCAATAATCTGTGCAACCTTCGTAAATTTGGTTGCTGGTACCAACAGAGGCATTGTTAGCCATTGTAATTTCTCCGCCAGATGTAAAACTTGCCTCATCAAAAAACACATAAGAGCTAAAAGATCCGTCGCCAGCATCGGCAATAGCCATAGTAATATGGTAAGTTTCGCAAGGTGTTAAGTCTGCTAAAATAGCAGTAAGTGGAGTAGTGTAACCTCGCACTTGAAAATCGGGACCTGCGGTTGAGTGTTCTACATAATATTGAGGATAAGATGCATAACCACAATTTGTAATACCTCCCGATCCATTAATTGTTGTAATTGTTATAGGTGTTGTAGTTCCGGGAACTAAAGCTATGTTTATTGAGTTGTTAGTATATGGACCGGTAATGCCAGGACCGCTTAAAAAGAATGCAAACACATCGTTATACATAGAGCATTCGTAACTAGTGTATTCCATTGAGGCAAAAACAAAATCGAATTCGGTAGTGTCGGAGCTGGGAATAAAATCGAATTCCAATACAGCAACATCGTACATGTCAGAACTGCCGCCATTTTGTTGGGCTATAGAGCTTAAATCGTTTTCAATATTTGTTAGGGGAGTGTTAAAATTTACATTGTCTGGGGCAGTTGCCGGACCGGCAACGTTGCTAACTAAACCGGTTCCCATTACAACTCCAGATTCAAATCCAGTTATACTACCATTAGAAAAATAACCTATTGCTGTTGGGTCGCCTGTGTAAACGGTGTTTAATGCTTCTAAACAACCGGTTACAAGAATGTCTTCAACTAATTGTTGTGGGGTGTATGTAACAATGTTGGTTTCAAAAAACGGAGGAGGTTCTAAAGCACAAATGTTAAATGCTCCTTGGTTGTCGTTATCTAATTCCCAAACTCTAATCCAAATGGGTTGACCGGCTAAGTTGCTACTGCTCAAAACGTATTGAGGACCGGGAAACCCGCCCCATGGTTCTTCGCAAGAATATTCGGTAAGATTGTTACAGTCTGTACCAGTGTATAATGCTATTCCTCCATCTAAAAAGCCTGGTGATGATTGCTGTAAATCTACTTCTAATAAACCTGAAGCTGGAACAACTGCACTAAACCATACGTCGCCACCAGTATAGTTGAACGAACAAGAAGGTGTTGGCACTACTGAATTGGTTGCTCCTAAATTAGTTGCATTTATTGGATTGCATATTGTATTAACTGTTAACGATGTTGCGGAACAAGGGTCGTTATTTGTTGGAGGAGGAGGAGGTACGTAACAATTTCCAGTACAAGTTATGTTAATTTGAAAACCTGCATTTTGAACAGAGCCATCACTGGTAAATTTTATTGTTACACAAGAGCCACTTGTTACTATGTTTGAAGGAATTGTGTTTCCATTTAAAGTTGCAAGAAGTGTTGCAGAGGTATTGCTTCCATCATAAATGTATAGGTAGTCGTAAGTAGTTTCTGTATCGAATGTTACAAATGATAGTTGCATACAATCGCCATTTGTTGAGCAAAAAGTAACGCTAAAATTTTCGCTTGCTTGGTATGTTCCTGAAGAGCCACCACTATCGTATAGTGTTGCTGAACAACTGTTTATTGTTGTTCCATTAATTGTTCCATTTAAATTTTGTGCAAATAAATTAACAGCAAATAAACAAAAAATAATAAATGCTAATAAGTTTTTCAATGTTTATGTGTTTAAAATTTTAAAGTATAAAATTAATACTTAATTTCCAATAGACTTAATTTTTAATTTTAGGTTGCCTTAAAGTTTAAAAAAAATTAAAAATTTGTCAATTATTACACTAAAGCAAAATCTAACTGTTTTTTCACTAAGTTAGCTTTTACAATTTCAATTCTTACTTTATCGCCAAGTTGGTAAATTTTTTTGCGACGTTTTCCCATAATTCTATAATTTTTTTCGTCGAAAACGTAAAAATCGTCATCCATATCACGAATAGGCACAAGTCCTTCGGTTTTTGTATCATTAATTTCAACATAAATTCCCCATTCGGCAACACCAGAAATAACGCCGTTAAATTCTTCCCCAATTTTATCCGACATAAATTCAACTTGTTTGTATTTAATTGAGTCTCTTTCGGCACGGGCTGCCATTTCTTCCATTTTTGATGAGTGTTTGCAGAGGTCTATATATTTTTTTTCAGATTTTGATTTTCCATCGTTCAAATAGTCGAACAACATACGATGTACCATCATATCGGGGAAACGACGTATTGGCGATGTAAAATGTGTGTAGTATTCAAATGCTAAGCCGTAATGACCAATGTTTTCAATAGAGTATTCGGCTTTAGCCATTGTTCTAACAGCAATTGTTTCAATTAAATTTTGTTCGGCTTTTCCTTTTACATTCAACAAAATTGTGTTTAGCGATTTTGAAATATTGTTTTTGTTTTCTGTTGATAGTTCGTAGCCAAATTTTTTAATAAATTTTTTGAATAAAGAAAGTTTTTCTACATCGGGAGTATCGTGCACGCGATATACAAATGTTTTTGCTTTAGCACCTTTTTTTGTTTTTCCAATTATGGTTGCAACGTATTTGTTGGCTAAAAGCATAAATTCTTCAATAAGTTTATTGGTATCTTTGCTTTCTTTAAAAAGAATTTCGAGTGGTTTGCCGGCTTCGTCTAATTTGAACTTTATTTCGGTTTTGTCGAAATTTACTGCACCTTTTTTAAAACGAATTTTTCTTATTTTTTTTGCTAAATCGTTTAGTGTACTAAGTTCTTGAAAAAATTCGCCTTCGCCTTTATCTAAAATTTCTTGAGCGTTGTTGTATGTAAATCTTTTGTTCGAATTTATTATTGTTTTAGCAATTTTAAAATCTAAAATATTGGCGTTATTATCTAGTTCAAAAATAGCGGAGTATGTAAGTTTATCTTCGTTTGGGCGTAGGGAGCAAATATAATTTGAGAGTCTTTCAGGAAGCATTGGTACTACTCTGTCAACCAAATAAACGGAAGTTGCTCTTTCTGAGGCTTCTTTATCGATAGGTGTGTTTTCTTGAACATAATGTGTTACATCGGCAATATGTACGCCTATTTCGTAATTTCCATTGGGTAAAGTTTCTAAACTTAAAGCGTCGTCGAAGTCTTTGGCATCGTCGGGGTCTATTGTAAAAGTTGTTTTTTTTCTAAAATCTATTCTGTTTTCTAAATCTTGGTTAGTTATTTTGTCAGATATTTTTTCGGCTTCATCAATTAAATTGTCCGGATATTTATAAGGAAGTTCATATTGCGAAAGAATTGCGTGCATTTCTGTTTCGTGAACTCCGGGTTTTCCTATTACTTCAATAACTTTTCCTGTAGGGTTTTTAGATTTTGTAGCCCAATCGGTTATTTCTACAGAAACAATATCGCCGTTTTTAGCTTTGTTAATTTCGGTTTCCGGAATAAAAATATCGTAAGGGATTTTTCTATCTAAGGGTATCAAAAAAGCAAAATTTTTAGATATTTCAAGCTTTCCAATAATTGTTTTGGTGTTTCGCTGTAAAATTTCTATAACTTCGCCCTCTAAGGCATTGTTATCTCGCTTAGCGTATAAATAAACGCTAACTTTATCGCCATTAAAGGCTTTGTGCAAGTTTTTTTGATTTATAATAACATTTTCGTTTAAACTGTCTGATTTTATTATAGCATAACCTTTAGAGGTTTGTTCTACAATGCCTATAACGTAAGCACCTTTATCTTTAAGTTTATATTTTCCACGCTCAATTTCTTCGCATTTTTCGGTTAAAACAAATTCGTGAAGAACTTGTTCTACTAATTTTCGATTTCCAGACCCATTAATTCCTAATTTTGCTGATAATTGTAAGTAATTAAAAGAAATTGCCGGCGATTTACTCATTACCGAAATAATTTTACTGCGTAAATCTTTTTTATTTATACTTGCAGCATTTACGTGTTTTTTAGGTTCTGTTTTTTTTATTTTTCTCGACATAATAATTAATATTTCTGCTAAATTACTGAATTTGTTTTTAATATTAATTACAATAATGTTAATAATTCGTTTTAATTTAGTTAATGAAGATTGTACATTAATTAGTAATTATTACTTTTGTATAAAAATTAAAATATATTTTATAATGGCAAACGTTTCAGAAATTAAAAACGGACTTTGTATAGAGTTTAACGGTAGCTTATTCGCAATAATATCGTTTCAACACGTAAAACCAGGCAAAGGTCCCGCTTTTGTTCGTACAAAATTAAAAAATTTGGAAACAGGAAAAGTTATCGATAATACTTTTGCAGGTAGTGCAAAATTAAATACAATTCGTATAGAACGTCGTCCACATCAGTACTTGTATCAAGAAGGTTCGGGGTTTGTTTTTATGCACAACGAAACCTTCGAACAAATTTCTATAGATGCAAAACTTATTGATAACCCACTACTTTTAAAAGAAGGTTTAAACGTAGATATAGTTGTTCATGCCGATAAGGAAATGCCTTTGCAAGTAGAATTTCCACCATTTGTGGTTATGGAAGTTACTTATACTGAGCCGGGTATAAAGGGCGACACATCATCGTCGACAGCACTAAAAAAAGCCACTCTCGACACAGGTTTGGAAATAATGGTTCCTCTTTTTGTAAATCAAAACGATATTATTAAAGTTGATACTCGCGATATAACTTACGCAGAAAGAGTGAAATCATAAATTATTTTTTTATTACTTTAATACCTAAAGAAAATGAAATTCTCAAGAACATATAAACTTGAAGAAATTGCCGAAATAATTGGTGCTGAAATAATTGGAGATAGAAATTTCCCAGTAACCGGAATCAATGAAATTCACATGGTAGAAAATGGCGACATAACTTTTGTTGACCACCCAAAATACTATAATAAAGCTTTAAATTCGGCAGCAACAATAATATTAATTAATAAAAAAGTAGATTGTCCGCAAGGAAAAGCACTATTATTCTCTGAAGATCCTTTTAGAGATTATAATATTTTAACTCGCAAATTTAGACCATTTACTCCATGTACACAAAATATTAGCGATTCTGCTAAAATTGGAGAAGGTACAGTAATACAAGGTGGTGCATTTGTTGGAAATAATGTATTAATTGGTAAAAATTGCATAATTCACGCAAATGTTAGCATTTACGATAATGTAATAATTGGCGATAATGTAATAATTCACTCAGGTTCAATACTTGGTGCCGACGCATTCTATTTTCAAAAAAGAAAAGACGGATGGCACAAAATGCACTCTTGTGGAAATGTAATAATAAACAATAACGTTGAAATAGGTGCTCGCTGCTCAATAGACAAGGGCGTTTCGGGCGATACAATTATTGGCGAAGGAACAAAATTCGACAACGGAGTTCAAGTAGGGCACGACACACATATTGGAAAATATTGCTTAATTGGTGCTCATTGTGCAATTGCAGGAGTTACTGTTATTGAAGACAGTGTTCTTATTTGGGCAAACGTATCAATAAATAAAGATATAGTTATAAAGTCGGGAGCTACTATTTTAGCAACATCGGCAGTAGATAAAACTCTTGAAGGAAACGGAAAAGTTTACTTTGGAGCACCAGCTATTGAAGCCCGCCAAAAATGGAAAGAAATGGCGTATATTAGAAAATTACCAATAATTGTTGAAAAATTAGGAGTTTAGCAAATGGCTCTTATAAAAGAAGTTAGAGGTTTTATGCCAAAATTTGGTGAAAATTGCTACTTAGCCGAAAATGCAACTATAATTGGCGATGTTGAAATAGGAAATGATTGTAGTTTTTGGTTCAATACTGTTATACGTGGCGATGTTAATTCAATTAAAATTGGAAACAAAGTAAACATTCAAGATGGAACGGTTTTGCATACACTTTACCAAAAATCGACAATAGAAATAGGCGACAATGTTTCGGTTGGACACAATGTTACAATACACGGAGCAAAAATAGAAAAAAATGTGCTTGTCGGGATGGGTGCTACAATTTTAGACCATTCTGTTATTGGTGAAAACTCAATAATAGCAGCAGGCTCTTTGGTTTTATCTGGTGCAATATTGGAACCAAATAGTATTTATGCCGGAGTTCCAGCAAAACGAATTAAAGAAATAGAACCAAATCAATCGAAAGAAATGATTGAAAAAATTGCAAATAATTATCTAATGTATGCAAGCTGGTTTAAGGAATAATGTAGAAATAGATTGTTTTAGATGCTAAATTGTTGGGCAAAATTAGCGAAGCATAAAAAATAAGTGATAATGAAAATAACAGAAAAAATTTTAGCAGGAATTTTAGTCCTTTCAATAGTGCTGAAACTATTTAGTATACCAGGAAACTCAATTCTTTTAGTGCTGTCATCATCAGTTTTGATGATGTTGTATTTTTACGTTGGTTTTGCAATATTTAATGACATTTCATTTAAGGGGATTTTTAAGAAAAAATCGTATAATGGAATTTCTGCATTAAGAATTGTGGGAGCGATTTTTTCGGGTATTGGTTTATCTATAGTTTTGGCAGGAATCCTTTTTAGATTACAACATTGGCCAGGAGGAAATTTTCAATTATTGACAGGTATAGTTTTTTCTGCAATAATTCTGATTATTCTTATTGTAAAATATATAAAAGGAAAAGAGCTATTTTATAAAAGACTATTAACAAGATTTGTTTTTGTTGGTGTGTTTGGATTATTCCTCTTTCTGACAACGGACTATTCAATTGACAAAATTAAAATGAGAAATTATCCAGAATATGTTAAAGCAATTAAAGAGTTGGAAAAAGACCCTGAAAATGAAACTCTTCGTCAAAAAGTAGAAGATGAATATAATAAAGCAATATTTACAGAGGAAGAACTGAAATATATGAAATATCAAGAGGATTTAAATAAATAACTTTGCACAACAACGCATAAAAAATAGCGATTTCTTAGTAAATTTAAACAGTTTAGCTCATACCTACCCCGCTCCGCCAAATCTTCTGATTTGACAGGGATAGCAGATAAAAAACTGCAAATTCTCGGCTGAAATTGGGAAATTACAAAATTTAGTTTATCAAGTTTGCCCACCAAATTTTTAGCCAAATTGTTGGCAAATATTAAATATATGAGTCCGGTATAAAAAGTCATTGAGTTAGCAAAAGTTCCCTTTAAGGGATTTAGGGGTAGAATGACTTTTTATACTGCACTCATTAATATTTACCAACATGCTATAAATTTCATTGACTTCAGCACTTCACAGGTACAATATTGTTAAATTGAAAA
>DYMG01000068.1 GCA_020721655.1 Paludibacter propionicigenes
GAGTTAATTCTACCATTTGTATTATTAGTTCTACCATCATTATTTTCGCGACCATTTACCGATGAATTGTTATTTATTCGACCACTATTAACATTTTCATTTCTGCCGGAATTATTATTAGTAACTCTACCAGAATTAGCAACTCGTCTTCCTGAGTTATCGTAGCTTATATTTTCTCTTCTGTTGTAGTTGTCAACGAAAGAATTGTAGCTTCCCCTAGAGTTACTTCCATTAGATGGTCTATAATAATTTGTTCTATCGTAGCTATTGTAATAATAATTGTTGTTGCCATCGTGGTAACCGTCCCAATAACCATTATTGTATCCATTATTATAACCCCAAGCATAGTTACCGCCATAGTAATAAGGATAATGATTATATCTGTAAGGGTAATATCCGCCCCAGCCAATAGAAACACTCCAGCCACTTCCATAATATCCAGAATAAAATCCATAAGAAGGCCACCAATTATAGCCATAATAAACGCTTGTTCCGTAATAATAAGGGTCGTAATTATACCAATAAGAATTTGTGTAATAACTATCGTAATAACAATCAGTTACAACAACAGGAGAATGAAAACGTCTAATTCTGGTTGCGTATTCATAATCGTAATAATCGTCGTAATTAAAATCATCATTGTAGTAATTATTTGTTACATTTGTTGTTTCATTACCATCATTGTACGATTCTGTTGATTTGTTAGAAGGTTGTTCCTCAGTAGTTTTTGTTGAATAAGGATTTCCTGCTACATTAGAATTTTCAACAACTGTTTTATCTGATGGTTCGTAGTAAATATCGTCGTAAGCACGAACGGTATTGTTTTTTGATGCACACGATACAGCAAATATTGCTGATACTATTGCCATTTTCATTAAAGTTTTCATCTCAAACCTCCAATTTCTTTATTAGATTGATAAAATTCTCAAATATTTATTGTTTTTTTGCATAAATATTTAATTAATTGTGTAATTTCAAATATCGTACCAAAAATGGGAAAAGGAATAACGTCGAGAGAAGAGAATTATTCGCAATGGTATAACGAATTGGTTGTTAAAGCCGATTTGGCTGAAAACTCTGCAGTAAGGGGTTCAATGGTAATAAAACCTTATGGTTATGCTATTTGGGAAAAAATGCAGGCTCAGCTCGATAAAATGTTTAAAGAAACTGGGCACGAAAATGCTTATTTTCCGCTTTTTATACCAAAATCGTTTTTTAGTAAAGAAGCCAGCCATGTAGATGGTTTTGCAAAAGAGTGTGCAGTTGTAACTCATTATAGACTAAAAACAGACGAAAGTGGAAAAGTTGTTGTAGATGAAGATGCTAAACTTGAAGAAGAATTAATTGTTCGTCCAACATCTGAAACTATAATATGGAGTACGTATAAAAATTGGATACAATCTTATAGAGACTTACCAATATTAGTAAATCAATGGGCAAATGTTGTGCGATGGGAAATGCGCACACGTTTGTTTTTAAGAACAGCCGAATTTTTATGGCAAGAGGGGCATACTGCTCACTCAACAGCCGAAGAAGCTTTAGAAGAAACAACAAAAATGATAAATGTTTATTCTGAATTTGCTGAAAAATGGATGGCAATGCCTGTAATTATGGGTCGAAAATCGGAAAATGAACGATTTGCCGGAGCAATAGAAACATTTACAATAGAGGCACTTATGCAAGACGGAAAAGCACTTCAAAGTGGAACATCTCATTTTTTGGGACAAAACTTTGCAAAAGCTTTTGATGTTAAATTTGCAGATAAAAACGGTAAATTAGATTTTGTTTGGGCAACATCTTGGGGTGTTTCTACACGTTTAATTGGAGCTTTAATTATGGCACACTCTGATGATAAAGGATTAGTTTTACCACCAAAATTAGCACCAATACAAGTTGCTATTGTGCCAATTTACAAAAGCGAGGAAGAGTTAAGCGAAATTTCTAAAAGTGTTCAAATTATTATTGATAAATTGAAAGCAAAAGGAATTTCGGTAAAATATGATAATAGAGACACTCAAAAACCAGGATTTAAATTTGCAGAATACGAATTAAAAGGAGTGCCTGTTAGAATAGCAATAGGACCAAGAGATTTAGAACAAAATAGTTGCGAAATTTCTCGACGAGATACACTTACAAAAGAAAATGTTTCGCAAAATGGAATAGATGATTATGTAGAGAATTTATTAAACGAAATTCAAGAAAATATATACAATAAAGCATTTATTTTCAGGAACAATAATATTTTTAAAGTTAATACTTTTGACGAATTTAAAAACGTAATTGAAAAAGGTGGTTTTGCATCGGCTCATTGGGACGGAACAATTGAAACGGAATTAAAAATAAAAGAACTTACAAAAGCTACATTAAGGTGTATTCCTTTTAAAAACGATTTGGAAATAGGGAAATGTGTATTAACAGGTAAGCCTTCTAAAGAAAGAGTTTTATTCGCAAAAGCGTACTAAATAATTTATTTATGATAGATAATAAGAATGCTAAAAATTTAATAATAAATACATTAAGGGAGAAGTCTGTTACAAAACAAATAGTTTATGATAACACACTTGAAGCCTTTAATTTTATAAAAGAAACGCTTAAAAATATTTCAATCGATTATAACAAAGATTTGAAAGACACAGATACAAGAGTGCTTTTAGAATATAAAGATAGAGGTGCTTTTGAAGCAGAATTGAAAATTGCTGGAGATTTGCTAATTTTTAATATGCATTCAAATATTTTTGAATTCGATAAAACGCATGGAGTGTGGAAAATATCTTATGTTAATGACAATAAATTATCGTCGTATTCCGGAATAATAAATATTTATAATTTTTTAAACGACTCGTTTAAATATAATAGATTAGATGATTTGGGATATTTAATAGGGCGTATTTTTGTAAATAAAGAAAAACATTATTTTGTAGAAGGTAAAAGACAATTAGGATTTCTATATAACGATTTTGGCAATAGCATAATTGATAAAAAGGCAATAAAAAATATAATAGAATCGGCAATAATGTATTGCATTGATTTTGATTTGCTTGTGCCTAATTATGATGATATTAAATTTGTTAGTGTTGCTCAAATGAAAGAACGAATTAACAAATCTAAAATTAAAACAGGAAAAAGGTTAGGGTTTCAATTTAATAAAGATAACGACGATTTGTTGTAAGGCATTTTAAAAATAAATGTAATGAAACTTAAGGCTACTATTAGATAATTCTATGGTGGGCGATGGTATTTTTATGATATTTATAGCATTAAATATTAATTTTAGTGTTTTTGATTTAGTTTTAATTTCCGATAAATCAATATCTAAACTAAGATAATATTGTCGGTATTTTGTTATATTGGTATTGTATTTTTCATTAACAAAATTGTTGTTTTCTCCACCAACCATACCCTCGCCACTGTAGCCTATTGCTAAGTTAAGCCACTTTGGAACTTTATTTAAAGCAGATATCTTTTTTATATTAAACGATAGCCAATAAGTTTGTCCGTTGTAGTCTTTAATTATTTGCTCTGCCAAAGAATAGCCCAAAACTTCTGGACGTAAATTTGGAAATTCTGTTGAATGAAAACTAAATTTAGGTTTAATAGGCTCGTTTTTTAAAATTAAGTTTTGTGAAAGAAACAACATACTACCCGACAAATTAGCAATTAAATCGGTTTTTGAAGCACCCCAATTTTCTGAAAAACCATCAAAAATTTCGATTGTAGAAATATAAAAAAAGCCTAAAGATGTTCCGTAAATTGTGGCATCATTATTTTTAATACCTGTCCACTTAAATCCGTTCACTAAAATTTTAGATAAATAGTAAGAAGAATAAAAATGCCCAACCTTATCCATTTGCAACCATTCATTTGCATCATTAAAAAAATGGAAATTAGTTTTCGCAAAATTTTTATACCAAAGGCTGTTTAGTAAAACTGCTGTTGATGAACATGTTAATACGTTAGATGCTGTAAAAAATAATAAACGCTTATTAATTATTGTGTCTTTTTGAGAGAACAATTTTGTTGTTAAAAAAAACAAAATTATTATTATGCTAAATTGTTTCAATTAAATATATATATTTGTTAGATTAATTCAAAAGTATAAAAACTATTATGAACAAAAAAAACATATTGTTAATACTCCTTTCTATAAGTTTTTTATTTTCACAATCTCAAACAATTATTGATACAACTATATTAGAAAAAAAACAAAATAAAATACTTAAAAAACAAGCAAAAAGATTAGAACGTAAAGACAAAAATAGATTTTTAGTATTAGGCTTAGGCGGTGGAATTACAAAATATAAAGACCTTATGGTTTCGCCACTTTTGTACAAAGGAAACAACAATTCAATGTTGTTAAATTATTTGGTTATTGGCAATAAAAAAATAAATTGGTACGAGTTTAATTTAAATACAGCAAGTATAAATATTGCAAATAAAGATATTTATCAAGGTAGCTCTGGAACTTTAATTAGTTCGGCATTTAACTATTATACGGTATTTAAACTAAAAGAATTTAATGAAAAAAACAGACTTTATTTTGGAGGTCATTCAATAAATAATTTAATACTAGATATTAACACTAAATATATGAATTCTGCACTTGTTTATAATATGTTTTCAGAAATAGGATTTACATTTAGATTTGACAAGAGTATGCAATGGAAAGCAAAAAAACTAAAGTTTTTGTTTCTGAAAATTAATAGAAGAGACCGTCAACTTAGACTTTCACACACATTTAGCTTCCCATTTTATGCATTTATTAATCGTCCCGAATATGCAGGAATTTCAAATTTTGTTGATGGAAAAACCGGAATATCATACAGTCAGTACATTAGTACTGTTTTTGGGAAGTATAAAACATTAAATTTAAAAACAGAACTTATTTATGAATTAGGAAATTATAATTTAATAAAGATAGCCTATAATTGGGATTTTTTAAGCTATAAACAAGATTATAATTTTGTACAGGCTGCAAATCATTATTTTATGCTTTCTATAGCATTTAAAATAAATAACAATAAAAAATCTATTAATAATTTTAATAAAATAAAAAATGAGTAAATATTTTGCAATAATAATTGTCCTTTTCAGCTTTTTATCTTGCGAAAAGATTTTAATGGAGAAAGACCCATCAAATAAGCCTACAGAAGTTTTTAATTATTTGTGGAAACAGATGGACGAAAAATATTCATATTTTAAATATAAGAATGTTAATTGGGATAGCATAAAAGTTGTATATTCTGCCCGAATTAACGATGATTTAACTGAAGAACAATTATTTAATGTGCTTTTTGAAATGATGTGTGAGGTTCGTGATAATCATACAAATTTAATTTCTCCATTTAATGTTTCGCGATATACAGACCAATTTCCTTTGCCAATATATAATTTCGATTGGCGAATTATAAAAAATAAATACATAGGTAATAATTATTTAATTACAGGTCCACTATACAATAATTGGGTGAAAAATACAAGTAAAAAAATAGGCTATATTTATTATAGTAGTTTCTCCGATATGATTGACGACTATTCATTAGATTTTGTTTTTAAAAGATATGCCGATGCCGATGGTTTAATTATTGATGTTAGAAATAATGGAGGCGGTTCACCTATAAATATATTTAAAATTCTTTCTAGAATTGTTACACAAAAACAGCTTGTTTACAAATCGAGAATGAAAAATGGACCAAAACATGGCGAATTTACAGAAAGTTTGTTTGTTTATGCAGAACCCGAAGGAAATTACAGATTTACAAAAAAAATAATAGTTTTAACAAATAAAAATAGTTATAGTGCAACATCGTTTTTTGCGACAGCAACTAAGGCTTGCGATAATATTACTTTAATTGGAGATTCTACCGGAGGTGGGTTAGGTGCACCAACAGGTGGCGAGTTGCCAAATGGTTGGACTTATCGTTTTTCGGCATCACAAACTTCTTCAAGTTTTTATAGT
This sequence comes from Paludibacter propionicigenes, assembly GCA_020721655.1. Classification (GTDB taxonomy): domain Bacteria; phylum Bacteroidota; class Bacteroidia; order Bacteroidales; family JAFGXI01; genus DYMG01. The sequence continues at coordinate 5,957 of DYMG01000068.1, forward strand.
AATAGCACTTGGGACCATACCGATATATTTGAAGATGGTGTTCCGCCAGATATTTATGTTACAATATCTAATTTTGACCACGACCAAGAAATAGATACAATTTTGGAGCGAGCAATAAGCGAAATTTAGGGCTAAAAATCAATTTTCTTATTTGTTCGTAGCAATTTTTTTTCGGAGGTGTTCTTTTTGTCTTTTATACGTTTTTCAATAATCGATTTTGGTATTTTTGTTGGAATACGTTTCTTTTTAATTTTTAATGCATTGAAAATAAGTAAATTTAATTTGTTTATTGCATTAATTTTATTTTTTAACTGAGAACGTTCCTTTTGGGAAACAATAACCAAATAGCCATCTAAACTTATTTTGTTTTTAAGCTTTTCGAGTATAATTTCTTTTTCCACAGATGTTAATATATTCGACGAATTAATGTTGAATCTAATTTCAATTTTAGTGTTTACTTTATTTACGTTTTGACCGCCCGGACCACTGCTTTTACTTGCCGATACAATAATTTCTTTCGCAAAATTTCGTAATTCTAAATCCATTAAAGTTTATGATAGATTATTTAATTTTTAGTTTTAAAAGATTTTTTCCCTGTTTTTTTAGATGGCGTACTTTTGCTTTGATTTTCTATTAGCAATTTACAATCGTCAAGCAAAATTTTGCTGGCATCGGTGGTTTTTGGGATTTTAAAATTTTTCTTTTTAAATTTTATGTAAGGTCCAAATCTTCCATTTAAAACTTCAATACCATCACTTTCAAATGCTTTTATTATTCTGTTTTCGTCGGCTATTTGTTTTTCGTTTATTAGTTCAATTGCTCTGTCTAAGGTTACGGTGTAAGGGTCGTCTATATCTTTTTTTAGTGAAACAAATTTGCTATTATGGCTAATATAAGGACCAAAACGACCTATAGCAGCAACAACTTTTTTATTTTCATAATCGCCTAAATTTCGAGGTAATTTAAAAAGTTCAATAGCTTGATTTAGGTCTAAATCGTTCATCGAAATATTTTTTGGAATGCCTGCAAATTGAGGTTTTTCTGCATTTGGATTCGCTTTTTGCTCTTCTTTACTTAAAGATTCTCCAAGTTGAACCATTGGACCAAATCTGCCAATTTTAACATATATATGTTTTCCGGTTTTAGGGTCGTTACCGAGTAATTTTTCGCCAGTATTTTTTTGCGAATTTTCGAGTGTGTTTTGAATTGTTTCATGAAAAGGAGTGTAAAATTCTTTCATCATTTTAGTCCATTCCATATTTCCTTGAGCAATTATGTCGAATTTTAATTCAACATCGGCTGTAAAACTATAATCTAAAATAGTTTTAAAGTTTTCTACTAAAAAATCGTTTACAACAGTACCAATATCTGTAGGAAAAAGTTTCGATTTTTCGTAGTCGTATTTTTCTGATACTTTTTCTTTTTTAATTGAGTTGTTTTTAAGCGTATATTTTTCAATTATTCGCTCTTTTGGGTCTCTGTTTTCTTTTACAACATATTCTCGTTTTTGAATAGTTGTAATTGTTGGTGCATAGGTTGATGGTCGTCCAATTCCTTGTTCTTCAAGCTTTTTAACTAAACTGGCTTCGGTATATCTGGCTGGGTGGTTTGAGTATTTTTGAACAGAAATTATTGATTTAGCATCTAATTTATCGCCAACAAAAAGAGCGGGTAATATTGCTTGAGTTTGTTCTTGGTTTTCGTCGTCGGTAGATTCGGAATATGCTTTTAAAAAGCCTTCAAATTTTACAACTTCGCCTGTTGCAACGAATATTATTTTTGATTTCGATATTTCTATTTTTGCAGTTGTTTTTTCTAAAATTGCATCAGCCATTTGCGAGGCTAATGTTCTTTTTCGTATTAGGTCGTAAAGTTTTTGTTCGGCTCCATCAGAAACCAATTTGTTTGATATGTATGTTGGACGTATGGCTTCGTGGGCTTCTTGAGCTCCTTTAGTTTTTGTTGTGAAATTTCTAATTTTTACAAAATTTTCGCCGTATTCGCTTGTTATTTCTGCAACGGTTGTGTTTATGGCTAAACTAGATAGGTTTACAGAGTCCGTTCTCATATATGTAATGTGTCCGGCTTCGTATAATTTTTGAGCAATAGACATTGTTTGAGATACCGAAAAACCAAATTTCCTGCCGGCTTCTTGTTGCAATGTTGATGTTGTAAATGGTGGTGCAGGTTTTCTAGATGTTGGTTTAACGTTTACATCGGTAATTGTAAAGTCTGAATTTATGCAGTCGGTTAGAAATTTTTCGGCATCGGTGTTTTTTATAAAGTTTGATGGTACTTCTGCCTTAAATTCTACGTCGTTTTTTGTGGTTGCATTTTTAAATATTCCGGTTGTTTTGAATGATATTTCTGAGTTGTAGTTTTGTATTTCTCTTTCTCTTTCTACAATTAGCCTAACTGCAACCGATTGAACTCTTCCGGCTGATAATGATGGTTTTATTTTACGCCAAAGTACCGGAGATAGCTCAAAACCTACTAAGCGGTCTAAAACTCTACGTGCTTGTTGCGAATTTACTAAATTATAGTCTATTTCTCTTGGGTTTTTTATTGCATTAATAATTGCATCTTTTGTAATTTCGTGAAATACAATTCTTTTGGTTTCTTTTTTTTCTAATTCAAGTACTTGATATAAATGCCAAGCTATTGCTTCTCCTTCGCGGTCTTCATCGGCAGCAAGCCATACAGTTTTTGCTTTTTTTGTTAAACTTTTAAGTTCGGTTACTATTTTTTTCTTATCGGCAGGAACAATATAGTTTGGTAAAAAATTATTTTGAATATCAACCCCAAAGTCTTTTTTTTCTAAATCTCTAACGTGCCCAAAACTAGATTTAACAATGAAATCTTTACCTAAAAATTTTTCAATTGTTTTTGCTTTTGCAGGGGATTCAACTATTACTAAATTATCTGCCATACCTCTTAATTTTTTTTAATTTGCAAAGTAAAGCAAATTAATTAAAAATTACGAATTAAAAATTAATGTGTTATTTTAACAATTGTTTTTTGTTAGAATAACTTATAAATGTCGTTTCCTATTACAAAAACCATTAAAGATAAAAGAAGAATCATTCCTACCATTTGTGCATTTTCCATAAATTTGTCGGAAAATTTTTTGCCAGTTATAACTTCTATTGTTAAGAAAATAACGTGTCCGCCATCTAAAGCTGGTATTGGTAGTATGTTCATTACGGCTAAGATCATTGATATTAATCCGGTTATTCGCCAAAATCGGTACCAATCGCCCCAAGTACCTCCGTATATTTTAGCCATTCCAATAGGACCTTGTAACGATTCTTGAACTTTTTCTTTTCCTTCAAATATTTTACCTACTCCTTTTGCATTTACTATTATTGTTTCAAAGGCTTCGCTTGTCCCGTATTTAGTGGCTTCTGCAAATGTGTATTTTTCTAATTTGTATTTATCCATTGATTGTAAGAAACCTAATTTTCCAACACTATCAATGTTTGCCGATAGGGAAATTGTATTGTTTTGTCGTTCAATTTTAATGTTTGCTGTTGTTCCTCTATATTTTTTTAGAATTTCGGTGAATAATCCAAAACTTGTAATGTTTTCGTTGTTTACCGATATAAATTTGTCGCCTTTTTGTATTCCTGCTTTTTGTGCATTGCTGTTTGGCATAACACTATCAACTGTAAAGTTATAGTTGTATGGTCCAATTATTTGTGTGTTATTGGTTTTGTATATTCTATATGTAGAATCAGGAACATTAATAATAATTTTTTGTTCGTTTCTTTCTACTGTAATTTGTGAGCCAAAAAGCACGTCAATACTAACAGCATCTTCAAATCGTTTAATTTTTTTGCCGTTAACTTCAAGAAGTTTGTCGCCAGTTTGAAATCCTAAGTTTCTTCCGGTTTCGAAGGCGTAAATTCCGGTTTTGTTTACTTCAGAGGTAGGAATATACTTGTTTGTGTAACTTAAGTTTATAGCGGTAAATATTATTAAGCCAACAATTAAGTTCATAACAACTCCACCAACCATAACAATTAAGCGTTGCCAAGCTGGTTTTGACCTAAATTCCCAAGGTTGTGCTGGTTGTTTTAAGGCTTCTTTGTCCATACTTTCGTCAATCATTCCTGAAATTTTAACGTATCCGCCAAGAGGTAACCAACCAATTCCGTATTCGGTGTTTCCTTTTTTAAATTTAAATAGTTTTATGCCCCAAGCGTCAAAAAACAGGTAAAATTTTTCAACTTTAATTCCAAATGCTCTAGCGGCAATATAGTGTCCAAATTCGTGTAATATTACTAATAATGAGAGTCCCATTAGTAGTTGTATTGTCATTATTAATCCTTCCATATTTATATTTACTTATTTTATTAATTTTAAACTTATTTCTCGTGCTATGTTGTCTGTTTCAATTAAATCTGACAAACTTGGTTCTTTAATGTAGTTGAAATTGTAGAGTGTTTTTTCAACAATTTTTGGAATGTCGGTAAATTTTATTTTATTGTTTAAAAAAGCATTTACTGCAATTTCGTTTGCTGCATTAAGAACGCATGGTAAATTTCCGGCTTTTTCCATAGCGTAAAATGCTAAATTTAAAGATGGAAAATTTATCAAATTTGGTTTTTCAAAATTTAATGAATTGTTTGCAAAGATATCAAAATTGTTTAATTCTGAATTTATTCTTTTTGGAAATGAGAAAGCATATTGAATTGGTATTCTCATATCGGGGTTGCTAAGTTGTGCTTTTGTCGAGCCGTCTGTAAATTTCACCATTGAGTGTATTATAGATTCGGGGTGCACTACTATTTCTATTTGTTCGGGTTTTATATTAAAAAGCCATTTTGCTTCTATTGCTTCAAGTCCTTTGTTCATAAGGGTTGCCGAGTCAATAGTAATTTTATTTCCCATTTGCCATTTTGGGTGTAATAAAGCATCTTTTAGGGTTACGTTTTCTAATTCTTTTGCGGTTAGGTTTCTAAATGGACCGCCAGATGCTGTTAAATAAATTTTGCTAATGTTGTTAGTGTTTTCGCCAACTAAGCATTGAAAAATAGCAGAATGTTCCGAATCTACCGGAATTATTGGGGAGTTGTATTGTTTTGATAGTTCTATAATTATGTTCCCTGCAACTACAAGCGATTCTTTGTTAGCTAACGCAATTTTTTTTCCTGCTTTTATTGCAGATATTGTAGATTCTAATCCTGCAAAGCCCACAATTGATGAAAGTACAATGTCTATAGTTGAAAATGTAACAACCTGATTTAAAGCGTCTTTTCCTGCGTAAACTGATATATTGTATTTTGCAAGTGCGTTTTTAACGTATTCATATTCTAATTCGTTGGTTATAACTACTGCGTTTGGCAAATATTTTATTGATTGTTGTATCAACAAACTGGAGTTTGAGTGTGCTGTTAAAACTTCTACTTGAAATAAGTTTTCATTTTTTGAGATTACATCTAAAGCTTGTTTTCCAATTGAGCCTGTAGATCCTAATATTGCTATGCTTATTTTTTTATTCAAAATTTATATAATTCTCAGGATTTAATGGGATACCGTTTTCCCAAAGTTCAAAATGTAGGTGTGGTCCAGTTGATAGTTTACCGGTATTTCCGATACTTGCAATTGCTTTGCCTTTTAAAACGTAGTCGCCTTGTTGTACCGAAACGTTTCTAATATGTTTGTAAACCGATAATATGTTGTTTTTGTGTTGAATGTAAATAACATTTCCGGTTTCAATGGTGTAGCCAACAAATATAACACTTCCATCTAAAACAGAACATATTGGAGATTTCTCTTTACCAACAATATCTATTGCAAAATGGTTTTTTTCTGAATTAAATTTTTCGAGAACTATTCCTTTTACTGGTGGGTAAAAACTTAAACTGTTTATAGAATTTTCTGTTTTAGAATTTTTTTCTGATAATTCTTTTGATATTACAGAGTATTTATCTTCTTTTTCAACTTGGTCTCTTAGTATTGAATCTTCTTTCGATTTTTTTATGTTTAGTTCTGTTAGTTTTTTTGTAGTTTTGTTTATACTATCGGTTTTGTAGGTTTTTGGAACACCTCCAGATAATATTAATTTTAAATTTTCTAAATATTGCTCTTTTATTTTTAATTTGTATTCTATTGAGTCTATTTTTATTTGATTTAAAATTATTTGTTCGTTTGTTTTACCATCGGGGTAACCAGGTATAAATTCTTTTAGTGGGGTGTAAGCAATTAGTGTTGTTACAATTACTGCTGTTAAAGTTATTGTTGTACCAAAAATTACTAAAACATTTAATTTTGATAGATTTACATTGAAAACCTCTTCGTAAGTGGTTGTATTGTATATAGTTAAACGGTATTTATCTTTTATTTTACGCCAAAAAAATCGTGTATGTGCTCTTTTTAATGCCATTTGTTTTATTGAATTCGCAAATATAAATATAAACTTTAAAGTTTTTAAAAATATTAAGGTTAAAAGTTCTTAATGTTACTATATAAATAAAATAAATAAAGATGTTAAACTCTTTATTTGCCTACTTTTTAATAATAGCAAGCTTGTTAAATTGAAGTTTTATTGGAAAATAAGAATAATTATAAATCAAATTTTTAACTTTGCCAACAAATTAAATGAAACTTAAATGATAAATAAATATATTTTAGAAGCATACAAAATTTTTGAAGGAAAAGAATTATCTAAAGAATTGATTGAAAATTTATCGGAAATAAAAGGAGAAGACGTATTAGATTTAATTTCGCTGGCAAATAAAGTTAAAAACAAATATGCAGAGCCAATGCACGTTTGCACAATTATGAATGTGAAATCGGGAATGTGTAACGAAGATTGTAAGTTTTGTTCCCAATCGTTACATAATAATGCTGATATTGAGAGATATAGTTTATCACCTAAAGAGCAGATTTTAGAACAAGCCCATAAGGCATTTAACTACAATATTAAAAGTTTTGCATTAGTAACAAGTGGTACAGGCTATAGAAAAGCAAATGCCGAATTTAATAAAATTGTGGAATCGATAGATGAGGTTCATAACAAAGTTGAGGGTTCTAGGGTTTGTGCATCAATTGGCTTTTTAAGCGATGAAACAGCAAAAATTTTGGCAGAACATAATATTTCAAATTACAATATAAACTTACAAACTTCTGTTGATGAGTACGGGAATTTAATAGCATCAACGCATACAATTTTTGATAGAATTGAAACAATAAAATTATTGAAAAAAAACGGGGTAAAAGTTTGTTCTGGGGGAATTATTGGTGTTGGCGAAACTATAAAAAATAGAATTGATATGGCTTACACTCTAAAAGAACTCGATGTTGATGTAATTCCATTAAATGTTTTGGTTCCAATTAAAGGCACTCCAATGGAAAACAGAAAACAAACCGATGTTTACGAAATTGCAAAAACTTTTGCTATTTTTAGATTGATAAACCCTACAAAAATTATAAAATTTGCAGCAGGACGAGAAACTGTAATGAAAGATTTTCAGGCATTACTTATGCTTTCGGGTGCAAACGGATTTTTAACAGGTGGCTATTTAACAACAAGAGGTAGAAATTCCCAAGAAGACCAAGATTTTGAACAACAACTTCGTATGTTTTAGGTTTCAATCACTTAAAAACAATATTTAACTAATTTAGATTTTTATCGGACAACAATAAAAAAAAATAAAAAAACTACCCAAATATTTACTTCGACTCTTCGAAAAAATCAAAAAAAAACTGCAAAATATAATTGGTTTAGCAGTTTTTTGATTTTAAAATAGAATTTTAGTGAGAAAAATTATTGCTGCGATAATCTTCTATTGCTTAACTCGTGTTTAACCTTTA
>DYMG01000069.1 GCA_020721655.1 Paludibacter propionicigenes
TTTGCATTTGCCCACGATTTTAAATTTGGAATTGTTACATCAGTTAAAGATGTTTTATTTCCTGTACCCGGAAATGTTGCTGCTGCTGAGTTTATTGTACCATAACTTCCACCTTTTGGGTCAACCGTAGCATTTGCATTAACAATATATAACCTTTGTGGGTGAGTTGTGTTTATTGTGTTGCTACTATAATAGTTCATTATTAGCGGATTTACGTGATAAACCATAAGTCCAGAGCCTGCAATATACTGGTCAAATCCTACTTTTTGTCTGTTTTCTAAAAGAAAATAATCGCCAGATGTTGATGTTAAAATTTTATACACAACTTTATTTTGCTCTACATTAGTCATACTAACGGTTTGAGGAGTTGACAAAGTTGTTGGGGTAACCCAGCCTAACATCATTTTAGACCAAGCATTATGGTGTGCCGGACATGCACCAGAATTATTCCAACTACCTCCAGCCATTACGTCCCAAGAACCAGTTCCCGTGTAACTACCTCCGGTTGCGTAATTTGTATCGTAATAATCTGGCAAACCTAAATTATGTCCTAATTCGTGGCAAATAATTCCAATATTAGACATTGTTGTTCCATAATATTTTTCTGGTTGTAACGTATAATTACTAACAGTTTTACCGTCAATAGTAACAGCTAAACCGGCACTTGCTAAACTCCAATTGTGCGACCAAATATCGTTTCCATCTCCGCTAACTTCTTCTCCTAATCCTGAATGAAACACTGCAACACCATCAACAGTTCCATCGCTATTATTATCAAATTGCGAAAAATCTATACCCAAATTATTAGCAGCAATAACTGCGTCTCTAACCAATTGTGCCGGTCTAGAATCGCTACCACCTGTCGATGTCATATTTGCTCCATAATAAGCTCTTGTATTTGGTAAAGTTACCCAACCAACTACTGTAGAGTTTAATGTTAGCAATCCATACGAATTTTCATAGTAATAATCTTTTACAGAGCCAAATCCATCGTAACCAGCTTGATTCATTAAATTATTAAATTGAGTTTGAGTAAAAGTTGCTGTTTGGTCGGAAAATCTGGCTAAAATTACAAGCATTTTTCTTGTTCCAGTTGTTGGCATTCCTCCCATTTTTGTGGCATCTACACCTTTTCCTAAATACGACAATTGTTTTAATTTTTGTATTTGATTTTCGCTATAAAAAATATTTTGATTTTTTGCTACATTATTAATAAATTCTAGTTCTTCGTATGTTCTTTCTGTTATATTTCGGTATTTTACTCCAGAATTTATCATGTAATTATGTTCATCTAATTTTGCATATTCTAAAATACCATTTTCGTTTTTTAATAACTTTATACCCTCATGGCTTTCAATCCAATTAATAACCCCATCGCCCATTTGTTTAATTAAAACATTAGTTCCGTCGGTTTGATTTAGTAAAACTTCAATATTTGGTGATTGTGCACCATTTCCAAAAAAAACTGAAGTTTCTGTTTGGCTTTTTACAGTAAATTGTAAAAACAAACTTGCTAAAATAATTAAACCTACTTTTCTCATACTGTGGTATTTTAAATTGTTCAACGCAAATATATAATTGCTTTTATCAATTTTTTTGAGAAAAATGTTCTAATTTATAAACTGAAACTTATTTACAGTTTAGTAGAGTTATTTTTTTTGCTTTAAAAAAAATGATGGAGTAACTCCAGTAAAGCTTTTAAATGAATTATTGAATACCGATTTAGATTTAAAACCTGTCATTAATGAAATAGCTTCAATGGTAATATTTTCATTTTTTTTGTCTAATAACAAACTCATAGCTTCTTTTATTCTGTATTCTTTCAAAATTGTTTTAAAATTGTTTTCAAATTTTTCATTAATAACTTGCGAAATATAAGTTTTATTTGTGCCTAATTTTTCTCCTAATGTGGTAATTGAACAATCTGGATTTAAATATATTTTATCGTTTTCAAATAAATATAAAATTTGTGCGTTTATTTCTTCTTTTTGTTCTATTGTTAAATTGGAGCTGTTGTATTTAATGTTTTCAATGTCAACATTATCATATTCAGTATTATCCACAAATACTGTTTTTGATTGAGTTATTTGTTGTATATTTTTTTCTACTAATTTTTTATTTATTAAAAATTTGGCTCTTTTTTGAAATAAAATTATACCCATTAATGTTGAAAGTATAACAACACCTAAGCTTAGTACCCAAATCCAATTTTTTTGATATTTTATTTTGTATTTGTCTATTTTATTTTGTTTGTCTAAAATTATTATTTTTTGTTCGTTTATTTCCGAATTAAATTTTGTACGTATTTCTGTTAAAATTTTATATTTTTCTTTTTCAAATATTGAATCCTTTAAATTGTGATATTGTTTAAAATATTTAAACGCTTTATCGAATTTAGCGAATTTTTCGTACATTAAATAATATGCTCTGTAACTTACAAGAAAATAACTTCCTGTTTTATGTTTTTTTGCTTCAAAATACACACTATCGGCATATTTATGAGCTATTTCAAAGTTGTTTGTTTCTATATAATATATTGTTAATAAATTATATACTGCTTGGAATTTAAAAATTTCGTTATTGGCTTTTATAATCTTTAGCGACGAATCGAGTAAGGTTTTTGCTGCTTTAAATTCTTTTTGCATTATGTATATGTATGCCTTATTTGCAATTATATACGAGACCAAACCCGTATTTTTCAATTTTGCACTTACCAAGCCTGCCGAATCAATGTATTGTAGTGCTTTTTTATGTTCGCCTAAATTTATAAGTGCTCCTGAAATATTACTGTATAACGAGCCAAGATTTAAGTCTATTTTATGCTTTTTTTGAATTTCTATTGCTATTTTATAATTTTCTATTGCTTTATTAAATTCGAGTGTTCTAAAGTAAAATACGCCTATGGTATTATGAACTCTAGATATTTGGTAATAATTTTTTGTTTTCAATAAAATTTTTAATGCTTTTGCGTAATATTCTAATTCAATTTCCGGTTCTTCTATTTCTGATTTTGAGCGTCCTATATTTAATAATGACAATGCAAATTCTACATTGTTTTTTTGCTTAATTGCTAATTCGCCTGCTTTTTGCGCAAAATAATAACAGCTATCTTTTTTAATTCCTGCATATTTATAAGATAGTATGTTGTAATATTTTGGATTATTTGGATATTTATTAATTACGTTTTTATAAAATGCTATTGAATCTTGAGCAGACAAATACGTAATAATAAATATGTTAAATACCAAAAATGCTATTAGTTGTTTTTTCATTGTTAGCAAATTTACAAATATTATTTAGTATTTCTTTAGAGATTTACTTTTAACACAATTATAAATTTTACAATATATGTTCAATATTAGAAACTGGGTCTCCCAAAACTGCTTTATATTTTGTTTCTATTATTGGTCGTTTTAGAAGTTTTGGGTTTTCTAAAATTATTTTTATCCATTCTTCCTCGTTAAAATTTTTGTCTTTAAACTGCAACTTATATATTTCTTCCTGAGTTCTTATAAGTTCTTTTGCCGATATGTTCAATTTTTGTAAAATTAGCCTAAAATCTTTTTCGTTTATTGAGTTTTTAATATAATCTATTACCTCGGGATTTAAACCTTTATCTAATAAATATTTCAAACCTGCTCTGCTTTTTTTGCATCTGTTGTTGTGGTATATTTTAAGCATTTTTAGTTGTTTTTTCACCAAACATCATTAAATATTCTTTTATAAAATCGTCAATTTCTCCGTCCATAACACGTTGAACATTTCCTGTTTCGTGGTTTGTTCGTGTATCTTTTACAAGTTTGTATGGGTGCATAACGTAATTTCTAATTTGCGACCCCCACTCTATTTTTAATTTAGAATCTTCTATTTTTGCTTGTTCTTCTTGTTTTTTGCGAAGTTCTAATTCGTAAAGTTGCGATTTCAATAACCTTAAGGCATTTTCCTTATTTTGTAATTGCGACCTACCTTCGGTGTTTTCAATTATAATACCACTTGGTTTGTGTTTAAGTCTAACTCCTGTTTCAACTTTGTTTACATTTTGCCCTCCAGCTCCGCCAGAGCGAAATGTATCCCAATCAATATCGGCAGGATTTATTTCAATTTTTATGGTGTCATCAATAACTGGAGAAACAAAAACTGATGCAAACGATGTATGTCTTTTGTTAGCAGAATCGAACGGAGATAGGCGTATTAACCTATGAACACCGCTTTCGCCTTTTAAATATCCGTAGGCAAAATCGCCCGATATTTCTATTACAATAGATTTTATCCCAACTGGATCGCCGTTTTGTTTATCTATCTGTATTACTTCGTATTTATGTTTTTCTGCCCAACGAATATATAATCTGGTTAGCATTTCTGCCCAATCTTGACTTTCTGTTCCACCAGCACCGGCATTTATTTTAAGTAAAGCTCCGAATTTATCTTCTTCTTTTCGGAGCATATTTTTTAGTTCTAAATCTTCTATTAATTTTTCTGTATTGTTAAACTGTTCTTCAAATTCGCTTTCCGATATTTCGCCTAAATCAACAAATTCTTTAAATACATTAAGTTCATCTAATGCATCGGTTATTTCTTTGTATGCTTTTGTCCAAATTTTTACTGATGCTATTTTTTTCAGATGTATTTCTGCACTATTTACATCTGTCCAAAAATCTGGGTCTTGTGTTTTTATTTCCTCTTCCGATATTTTAATTAGCTTAGAATCAATGTCAAAGATGCCTCCTCAACGCTTTTTCACGTTCCATTAATATTTTTATTTGTTCTAAGCTTATCATTTTTTTAGTTTACGTTTATTCTAATCGTCGTTATTGGCTTCGTCATCTTGTATATCTATATCGCCAGAGTCAAGATTATAGTTATCGTTATCCGACAAATAATCTAAATCTGAGTATTCATCTTCGTATTTTTCTTTAATTTTTTCTTTTAAATTTCCTTCATCATCGTAATCAAAATCATCGCGAATAATTTGTTTTGCTTTTTTAACAGACATACGAATCATATAAACTTTTTCGTCAGTTTCAAAAGGTAGTGCCGAAACCATTTCTCCTTGTGCATTTCTAAATTCAATAAGGTATTGGCTAAATCCTTCCGGATAAACCAATTTAACCTGTTCTTGTATTTCTTTATCTAATTTATCGTAATCTTTGATTACTCTTAATTTATTTTTACTCATTTTATTTCAAAAAAAATTACCAATTTAATAAATATGCAAATATAAGTGGTGCTACAATAGTTGCGTCTGATTCAATAATATATTTTGGGGTGTTTATGTCTAATTTCCCCCAAGTTATTTTTTCGTTCGGCACTGCTCCAGAATAAGAGCCGTAACTTGTTGTTGAGTCGGAAATTTGGCAAAAATAACACCAAAAAGGAGTTTCTGTTCTTTCTAAATCTTGGTAAAGCATTGGCACAACGCAAATAGGAAAGTCTCCGGCAATTCCGCCTCCAATTTGGAAAAACCCAATACCATTGTTTTGTGTATTTTGTGTGTACCAATCGGCAAGCCATGCCATATATTCTATACCGCTTTTCATTGTGCGCGGGTTTAGTTCACCTTTTATACAGTACGAAGCAAAAATATTACCCATTGTTGAGTCTTCCCAACCCGGAACAATTATTGGAAGGTTTTTTTGTGCAGCAGCAAGCATCCAGCTATTTTCTGCATCTATTTCGTAGTATTGTTCTAAAACTCCCGAAAGAAGAAGTTTGTACATAAATTCGTGTGGAAAAAATCTTTCTCCTTTTAGTTCAGCATCTTTCCAAATTTTAAAAATATGCTTTTGTAATCGTCTAAAAGCTTCTTCTTCGGGAATACAGGTATCTGTAACCCTATTCAAGCCTTTTTCTAGCAATTCCCATTCTTGTTTTGGCGATAAATCTCTATATTCAGGAACTCTTTTGTAGTGTGAGTGTGCTACAAGGTTCATTAGGTCTTCCTCTAAATTGGCACCTGTGCAAGAAATAATTTGAACTTTGTCGGTTCTAATTATCTCGGCAAGAGAAATACCTAATTCTGCGGTACTCATAGCTCCTGCTAAAGTTATCATCATTTTATTTCCTTTTGCCAATTGGTTTTCGTACTCTTTGGCAGCATCAACAACTGTTGCAGCGTTGAAATGTTTGTAATGTTTTATTACAAACTGTGATATAGGTCCTTTATTTTGCATTATAAAAAAATTTATAGCTTAGCAATTTATAATATAGTTTTGAAACTAAAAAACTTGGGGCTTTGTTGCCTTTAATTGGTGCAAATTCATTTATATCGAATGCCACTACGTTTTTTTGTTTAAATACTTGTCGCAAATATTTTATTGTTGTGTTCCAATCTAAACCTCCTGGTTCTGGAGTTCCTGTTGCCGGCATTATTGATGGATCAAATACATCTAAATCTATTGTTAAATATACGGTATCGTGCATTAAGTTTATAGATTTTTGCATCCAATCTGTTGTTCCATAAATATCTTCGGCGAAGAAACAGTTTTCTTTTTTAATATATTGATTTTCACACGTTTCCATACTTCTAATCCCTACTTGAATTAGGTGTGCATTTTTATTGGCATCGTGCATTGCACAAGCGTGATTGTATTCTGAATTATGGTATGATTTGCGTAAATCTGAGTGAGCATCTAATTGTAATATTGTGATATTTGGATATTTTTCGTAAAACGCTTTTATTATTCCTATACTTATTGAATGTTCGCCTCCAAAAAATGTTAAATATTTTTTTGTATTTATTAGTTCTTTTGTTTTGTTGTAAACAGCTTTAAAAACTGCTTCGGGCGATGTTTTTTCGGTAATTTGTGGAAGTATATGTATTCCTTTTTTGTAAACTTCAGAGTTTGTTTCTATATCGTAAAGTTCCATATTTTCTGAAGCTTCAATAAAGGCTGGAAACCCTTCATCAGCCCCCTTACCCCAAGTACTTGTGCCGTCGTAAGGTATTGATTGTAATATAATTTCAGAGTTGTTATAACCTGAAAATTCTTGTTCTATTCCTCCAAAAGTTTTCATATTTATTTATGGTATCCTAAAATTTTAAACATTTCTGTTGCCGATTGTTCTTCTCTATATACATAGTCGAAAAAATTTCCTTTTTCGTCTCTATCAATAATAACGTGCTTTGGTGCTGGTATTAAACAGTGTTTTATTCCTCCATATCCGCTTATTGCGTCTTGATAAGCTCCTGTATGAAAAAATCCAAGATACAATGGTTCAGTATCATCTTGCGGATAAATTGGCAATAATACTTCTTGGTTTAAATCTTCAGAATTATAGTAATCGGAATGATCGCAACTAATTCCTCCAATATTTACTCTAGTATAATCGTTTTCCCATTTATTTATTGGGAGTAGAATAAATTTTTCGTGAATAGACCAAGCATCTGGAATAGTATTCATTAAACTATTGTTTATAATATACCATAGCTCTGTATCGTTTTGTTGTTTTTGCTCTAAAACTTCAAATATTATTGCTCCCGATTCGCCCACTGTATATTTTCCAAATTCAGTATAAATATCGGGATCGTTTACATTTTCTTTTACACAAGCATCTTTAATGTTAACAATTATTTCGTTAATCATATATTCATAATTGTACTCAAATCCTAAATGATTTCTTATTGGAAACCCTCCACCAAGATTAAATGAATCTAATGTATCACAATTTTTTTTCAAATTTATATACAATTCCAATGCTTTTTTAAATTCGCCCCAATAATAAAGGGTGTCCTTTATACCAGAGTCAACAAAAAAATGAAGCATTTTAACTTCGAATAAATCATTGTCTTTTAAGTGTTCATTGTAAAAATCTATTACATCGTGATGTGGTATTCCTAATCTTGATGTGTAGTAAGCAGATTGTGATTCTTCGTTAACAGACATTCTTATGCCTACTTTTATTTTATGTTTTGGTTTTAATTTTTGTATTCTACTTAGTTCGTTTACAGTATCTAAAATTATTATTGAATTTTTAAATCCTTTTTCTTGAAGCAACAGTATTTTGCTTAAATATTCTTCTGTCTTGTATCCGTTATGAATAATAATTATGTTTTTGCTAAATTTCTTTTCTTCATATAAATTCAAAATTAAATCTATATCAAATGATGACGATGTTTCTAAATTTACTTTATGCTTCAATGCCTCATTTATAACGTGATAAAAGTGATTGCATTTTGTGCAATAACAGTAATGATAATCGCCATTGTATCCATTATTTTTTATTGCACGGTTAAATAAATTTCGAGCCTTCTTTATTTGATCTCCAATTTTTGGCAAATATATAAATCTAAATGGTGTTCCATACTTTTCTATTAAATATTTCATAGATATTCCATTAAAAGTAAGTAACCCATCACGTAAGTCGAAACCTTCTTGTGGAAAGTAGTAACTTTGCTCTATTAAATCAAAATATCTGCTCTTCATTTGGCATTCCTGAATTTCGTTATTATTGTTTAAAATCAATACTTTTAGAATAAATTATGGTTTAAAAATTACTAAACTCATAAATAAAAACTAACAGTTTGTATTGTCGCCAAAAATATAAATTTTATTTATTTTCAAAGTGTTTTTTAAAATTTAAATATAAAATAATATATATATCCATTTACGACTACAAAATTGGGTTTAAAATCAAGTAAATAGTTATGTTTTCGTGATATATTGAACTTCAAATAATTTTAATTTTTCTTGTTTTTTCTTTTAATGTATCAAGTTAATTAATGATATTTATTTGTAGTTTTGCTAAATATTTATAAATTATTCGGAATAATGAAAAAAATTCTCTTTTTTTTAATCATTGCAATTTTTGCAAGCCCTATTTTTTCTCAAACACACAATACCCTTTCTTTAGAAGATGTATGGCTAAAATACACATTTTATCCTTCTACAATTTCGGGCATACGCTCAATGAATAGTGGGGTTTCTTACTCAACATTAGAAGGTAACAAAATAGTGCAATACAGCTACAAAACAGGAAATATAGAAGCAACTATTTTCGATTTAACACTTGTAGAACACAATAACAAAGCCCTCACAATTGACGATTATGAATTTAGTGCAGACGAATCTAAAATATTACTAACCAGCGATATAGAAGAAATATACAGACATTCTTTCAAAGCTTATTTTTATGTTTACGATTTAAAAACCAAAAAATTAACTCAAATTTATAACGATAAAATTCAACTCGCCTCATTTTCACCATTAGCCGATAAAATTGCTTTTGTTTACAAAAACAACATTTACTATCAAAACATTGCAGACAAAGAAGTTACACAAATAACTACAGATGGCGAATGGAACAAAATAATAAACGGTGCTCCAGACTGGGTTTATGAAGAAGAATTTAGTTTTTCAAAAGCTTTCGAGTGGTCGCCAAATGGGAAAAACATAGCATTTATTCGTTTCGACGAAACCAATGTTAAAGAATTTGATATGGATTACTATACTGAACTATATCCAAAAGAATACAAATTTAAATACCCAAAAGCCGGCGAAACTAACTCAATTGTTGAATTACAAATTTACAATTTAGACACTAAAAAAATTACAAAAGTTGATGTGGGACAAAAAACAGACCAATACATTTCTAGAATTAAATGGACACAAAACCCAAATATTCTAAGTTTCATAAGACTAAATCGCCTACAAAACAAATTTGAACTACTTTTTGCAGACATTGAAACAGGAAACTCAAAACCAGTATACACAGAAACAGATAATCGCTACATTGAGCTTTACGACGATTTAACCTTTTTAGAAGACGGTAAACACTTCATTATTTCGTCGGAAAAAGATGGTTATAAACACCTATATTTATACGATGTTAACGGAAATCTAATAAATCAAATTACAAAAGGAAACTTCGATATCGATAAATTTTTAGGATATAATGCAAAAGACGATTTAGTTTATTTTACATCGTCCGAAACATCGCCATTAGAACGCCAACTTTACTCAATAAAAAAAGACGGCACAAACAAAATTCAATTAACCACAAAAAAAGGAACTCACGAAATAGATTTTAGTAAAAATTTCGCCTACTTTATCGATTTTTACACTAATGCTAACACCCCATATTTTATTACACTAAACTCAGCAAAAGGCAAAGAAATTAGAATTTTAGAAAACAATTCTAAAATTGTAGATTTAATGAAGAAATACAACTTCGTAAACAAAGAATTCTTTAATTTTAACACCTCCGAAAATGTAAATTTAAATGGTTGGATGATTAAACCACCAAATTTCGACACTTCAAAAAAATATCCGGTTTATATGTATTTATATGGTGGACCAGGCTCACAAGAAGTTACCGACTCTTGGAGTTACGATGCTGTTTGGCATCAACTATTAGCACAAAAAGGCTACCTTGTTGTTTGTGTTGATAATCGCGGAACCGGTGCAAGAGGTGCCGAATTTAAAAAAATAACCTACGGACAGCTTGGGAAATACGAAACTTTAGACCAAATTGAAGCCGCAAAATATATAGGAAATTTACCTTATGCTGATGCAAATAGAATTAATATTCAGGGCTGGAGTTATGGAGGATATATGAGTACACTTTGTTTAGAAAAAGGTGCTAATATTTTTAAAACCGCAATTGCAGTTGCTCCTGTTACAAATTGGCGTTTCTACGACTCAATATACACAGAACGCTATATGGGACTACCAAAAGATAATGCCAGTGGGTATGACGATAATTCACCAATAAACCACACCAATAAAATAAAAGGAAACTTGCTACTTATGCACGGCTTAACCGACGACAATGTGCACTTTCAAAACTCTGCCGAACTAATATCAAAATTAATAAAAAGCGACATTCAATTCGACTTAATGGTTTACCCAAACAAAAATCACGGCATTTACGGAGGAAACACTCGCTACTACTTATTTACCAAAGTACTAAACTTTCTTGATGAAAATCTATAACAAATAAAAACACAACTTAAATATATAACAAAAAAATGGAATTACTTTACGGAATACACGCAATTAACGAAGCAATATTAGCCGGAAAAAACATCGACAAAATACTTATAAAACTCGATACAACTGGTAACTTAACAAAAGAATTACGCGATAACGCTCGTAAATTTAAAATTCCCGTTCAACGAGTTCCTGTTGAAAAAATTGACCGTATCACAAAAAAAAATCATCAAGGTGCAATTGCATTTGTTTCAGAAATAGCTTATTTCGATATTGAAGACCTTCTACCCAACATTTACGACGAAGGTAAAATTCCACTTATACTTTTGTTAGATAAAATTACCGACGTGAGAAATTTTGGTGCCATTGCCAGAACAGCAGAAATTGCCGGCGTAAACGCAATAATTGTTCCAGCAAAAGGCTCGGCACTTGCAACTTCCGACGCAGTAAAAACATCGGCTGGAGCTTTACACACAATACCTATTTGCCGTGCACAAGACCTTTACCAAACCGTTGACTACCTTTTAAATTACGGACTGCAATTAGTTTCTGTTACCGAAAAAGCCGACAAATTATTTTACGATGCCAATTTTAAAATACCTACTGTAATAATTATGGGTAACGAAGAAAAAGGCATAACTCGCGAAATACTAAATAAATCATCAGAAAAAGTAAAAATTCCTATGCTTGGGACTATTGAGTCATTAAACGTATCGGTAGCCGCAGGAATAGCAATATACGAAGCCATTCGCCAACGAATGAACCAATAAAACTAAACGCACTACTTATTTTATTAGTCCAACACTGATATTTATCATAAAAATATTTGGATTAGACAACTTTTTAACATACTTTCGTGTCTAAGAGAAAACTAAATACTAAATAACATGAAAAAAATCACCTTTTTTGCCATTGTTTTTGCAATGTCATCTTTTGTTTATTCCCAAGAAAAAGCTATAACAAAAGACAAAACACAAATTAAAGTTTCACGTGTTTCCACAACAGGAAAAACCATTCAAAGCAGTAACACAGCTGCCAAAGAAGAAGTATTTAATGCAAAAAAAATTAAATACAAGCAATTTAGCGATGAGTTATTCAGAACTCAAAACAATATTCCTTACACTTTTCCAAAATATACTGAAATTAACAATGTTTTTGAGGATACAAAAAATTACGAAATTTCAGTTAAACAATGGATTTCAAATAACGAAAAGGAATACGATAAAATTAAACACGTAATAAATTTCTAAAACAACATAGCAATGAGAAAAATATTCTTTTTATTTATTCTTGCATCAATTAGCTATATTGCTAATTCGCAACCATACCCATTTTCAAACACCACCGATTACTCAATACCTGATAACGACCCTTACGTTAACGATGGTTTTATTCACGGTGCAGAATCTAAAATAACTGTGTCGGGTATTCCTCCAACTTCGGAAATAGACTACGTTACTGTAAACATTAATCACACTTATGATTCCGATTTAACTCTATATTTAGTTTACTACGACCATAGAATTAATTTATCATCAAATAACGGTTCGTCGGGAAACAATTACACAAACACTAAATTCCAAAATTCTGCAGCAACACTAATAACATCTGGTTCAGCTCCTTTTACAGGAACATTTAGACCAGAAGTACTATTGCCTGTTTTTGGTGATCCAGATTATGTTTTTAACCCCAACGGAGAATGGACTTTAAACGTTTGCGATGGTGCAGGTAGCGACGTTGGCACCATTTTAGACTGGACAATAGTTTTTAAACAACCAACCTGCCCTACTGTAGATTATACCGACCAAGTTGGTTATACAATGAATTGCGATGATGGAAATGATACTTTGACAGTTAATGATTTTTTAACATCCGGAGGAAGTGCATACCCTACTTTATACATTGAATTTGTTTGCGATGGCAATGGTAATGAATCAAATAACAATGTTGCTTTTAGAGTAAACGGAACTATTTATGGAACTGATGTCGTTGATAATAATAGTAGATTGACATGGTATTTTTCCGAAGGTCTGAGCCCAACTTATGATTTTAGTGTAGATATTTCAAATATTGATGGAAAGACAGACTGGATGATATATGACGGTAACGGCACTATACTTGGTAACGGTTCAGTAACTAATAGTTCTGTTACAGATGAAGGTAGTGCACATCCTATGGGGTCTGCTACATGGAGTATTACCCCCTCAACTTCATTATACTATTGGGATGATGGAACAGCATATATCGTTCCAGGTGAAATGGGTGCTGGAACCTATGATATAACTTACCATTGGGATAATCAAGGTCCTGGAAATTATCATTGTACAGGAACTTCAACTCATACTTTCACGATAAATAACCCATATTCAGCAGCTTGGACAGCACCAGCAGCAATGTGCCAAAATGCAGCCTCAGTTAATTTAACATCATCAGTAACAGGTACTCCGGGAGGATCTTGGTCTGGCACAGGTATTTCAGGAACTACTTTTAACCCTGCAACAGCGGGATCAGGTACACATACAATAACATACACTTATGATAATGGTGGTCCTTGCCAAATAGCAGAAAGCCATACAATAACAGTTAATCCGTTACCTACAG
>DYMG01000011.1 GCA_020721655.1 Paludibacter propionicigenes
TATATAAAAAAGGCTGTTGAAATTTCAACAGCCTTTTTATTAAAATTATTTTTCAATTTTATTTAATTATAATTTTCTGATTTATTGATTTGTTGTTAATTGTAAGTTTTAAGTTGTAAATCCCTAAATTAAACTTGTTTACTGATATGCTTTTGTGTGTTTCCCCAACTTTAATTATACCTGTTGTTACAATTTTACCTGTAATATCATAAATTTTGTAATCTATATTAGAATTTGCTTTTGTATCAATATTTATGAAATTACTTGTAGGATTTGGATATACTGCTATTCTATAACCATCAATATTAAGTACATTTAAAGATGTAATATTTATATTTTCTGTATATGTATTGTTTCCGCAAGCATTTGTAACAGTTAAAGTAACAGTATAATTTCCATTAGCACCGTAAGTGTGGGTTGTATTTTCTAAATTACTGTTAGTTCCATCTCCAAAATCCCAATAATAGCTTGTTCCTCCAGTTGAGGTGCTTGTAAATGTAACCGTTCCGTTATTATCAACGAAAGTAAAGCTGGCATTTGGCATTGTTGATAATGAGGTTATATTTAATGTGCGTGGAGTTCCGTTTCCGCATGTGTTCGAGGGTGTTACACTTATTGTTCCAGTTAATGTTCCAACTGTAGCATTAATGCTATTTGTTACGCTTGTCCCAGTCCAATCTGATGGTAAAGTCCAAGTATAAACAACACCTGGAACATTTGTTACAGAGTATGTTTCAGAATAGTTTTGGCAAGGTAATGTTTCTCCAACTATTGTTGATGGTTGTGCTGGTACATTGTTTACTGTAATATAGTTTGATATTGTTATAGATGTTGGACCATTTCCGTCATTAACAGTAAGGGATACGTTGTAAATACCAGCTGTATTGTATGTTACTGTTGGGTTTTGTAATGAGCTAGTTGAAGGTGTCCCACCTGGAAAATCCCAATTCCAACTTGTAACTGTACCTCCAGTTGTTTGGTCGTTAAATTGAGTTGTTGTTCCAACGCACATTGTTGCTGGAGCTGCCGAAAATGCAGGATTTAAATTTGAGGTAGGAGCCCATTTCCACATACCTTTAGTAGTTGCATCTGTATTAAATCCACCAGACCAGCCTGTTGATTGAGTTAAAAACTCAACATATAAATGTTGTTCTGTGTCAATAGAAATCCAACTTGTTCCAGCATCTTCGCTATACGACGAACCTGCAGGATTTGCTCCAGTAGAAAATATTATATCTGTGCCTTCTATCCAACAAAGTCCATTAGCGTAAGTTGTTCCTGTTGGGGTTATTATATTCCAATTTGCCCCGCCGTTAGTTGTTTTATAAACCACGTTTGTGTTGCTAATTATTAAACCATTATTAGCGTCTTTAAACGATAATTGTCCGCTTTGTGTTGTTCCTCCAAAATCGGTTAGAGGTGTTGTGAAAACATCCCATGTGTATCCTTTGTCGGCGGAATGGTAAATTCTGCCCTTATTAGTTGTAAACCAAACATCGTTTCCAACGGATTCCATTTGGCCAGTATAACCGTATTCTCCAGTTAAAGGAGCAGGAATATTTGAGCCGTTTACTAAAATCCAATTTGTTCCTCCGTTTGTAGTGGTATATATCTCATATTCCCCATTTATAGGGTCTCCCATACAAAACCCGTTGTTTGCGTTCCAAAAATGAACAACATTTGTAAATGATGATGAATTTGTAAATGATGCTGTAGTTTGTCGAGTCCAAGTTGCACCACTATTGGTGGTTATGTAAATACCTTGTGAGCCTGTTGAAATAATATAGGCTACAACATAGGCAGTGGTTGCACTAATCGCATCAATCATTGCAATTCCTAATGTTGTATTGCCTAAATTAATATTTCCGGTAGTCCAAGTTGTTCCACCATTTGTTGTTTTTGTAAATTGTTGAACATTAGCATTTCCACCAGAGCCATCGTAAGCTGTAGCCCAAACGGTATTTTCATCAACTATTGATATGCAATTAATACCTCTAGAGGCAGTAGTAAATGCCGATGCTTGTTCAATCCAAGCTCCGTAAGGTTCTTCGGTAACTGTAATGTAGTTTGTTTTGGTTTCTGTATCTGAGTTTTGAGGGTTTGTAACGATTAATTCTACGGTGTATGTTCCTGTGTTACTGTATGTTATTGCAGGTGGTGTTTCGCCTGTGTGTGAAGATGGGGTTCCTCCAGTAAAAGTCCATTGCCAATTTGTTATAGGGTTTCCTCCATCGCTAGATAAGTCGGTAAATGTAACGGCATTTCCAACTGTAATTGTAGTATTGTTAGCAAAAAAGTTTGCATTTGGGTCTCCTGTAAGGGTTGATTGTACGCATTGCATAGTAGCATAAGCATTTATTCTTGGTCCAATACTTTGGTTTATTGTAACTCCAGAACTAACTAAGCAATTTAATATTTCAGATGGTGAAAGTGAAGGGTTTAAACTTAGCATTAATCCGGCTAAACCTGCGGCAAAAGGTGTTGCCATTGATGTTCCACCCATTCTTCCATAACCACTTGTAGTTGTGTAAACGGTACTCATTAACCCACTATTTGAATATCCTCCGGGTGAGGCTATATCAACCCAAGTTGTTGAACCGTTATAGTTTGAAAAACTAGATCTACTATCGTCAGAATCTACAGAACCAACACAAATAACATTGTCGTATGCACCAGGGTACATTTCTGTTGATACGCCGTCATTTCCGGCTGCTGCAAAGAAAGTTATTGTTGGATAACTGTTTATTAAATCTTGTTCTGATTGGCCATAACCTCCACCTCCCCAAGACATACTAATAACGTTAGCTCCATTTTCGCATGCCCATTGCATTCCTTCGTATCCATAATAAACGCTTCCACTTGTTCCCGAATTTGGGGTGCACTTAACACCAATTAGTTCTACTCCGGCACCTAACGATGCAATCCCTATTCCGTTGTTAATGTCTGCGGTTGCTAAACCTGCACAATGTGTTCCGTGCGACCAAGTGAAATCGGCGTTAGCGTCTTCTGGTGGTGTTGCATCGTTATCTCCATCTGCAACATCTCTTTGTGAATATGTTGTTAAATCATTGTGCCCACAAAATACGGCATTGTCAACAATTGCAACTTTAATATTGCTATTTCCTTGAGAAATGTCCCATGCTTGTGAGGCATTTACTTGTGTTAAGTACCAATTGTTGTAATTGTCCCAATAGGTATCGTTTGGTATTAGTGATATTTTTCTAATATATTGCTTCTCAGCGTATTCTATAATATCTAATGCTTGTAAATCTTTTATTAAGTTATCAATTTCGGAATAATTGGAAAAACTGGCAAAGAAAATCCTTATTAGTTTTGTTTTTCCGGTGTAATAACTAGGTCTTTCTAATTTAGTTATTGAATAGTTTTTCAATACTTTTTCTAAAATAGGATAATCGGCAATATTTTCAGTTTTACCTATTATGTTGTGGTCTTTTGGTTTTTGAATGCCAAAACCATCAATTTTAACATTATCTTTTAGTTTAAAAATTACTCTACCATCTATTGCGTCAGAATAGTAAGTTTGGGAGTAAATACTGTTAAAAGAAAAAAACAGAGTTAATACAAATAATATATTTCTCATATAAAAGTGTTTAGATAACAAATATATTAAATTAATTTACATAATTGTTAATTGGAGAAATATTATTTTAAGATTTTATCTATACTTGTGATTATTTTTTTTGTATCTATATTGTTCATACAATTAAAATGTTTTTTTGGGCAACTATTATAACCTATTTTTGAGCAAGGTCGGCATTTTAATGATTTGTTTTCGATAATTTGAGAATTTTTGCCCGACATATAAGGAAACATACCAAATTCTGGAACAGTGTTACCCCAAATTGATATAATATCTTTTTTAAAGGCACTTGCAATGTGCATTAATCCGGTATCTGATGTTATAATTAAATCTGATTTACTAATTACTAAAGCTGATTCGTTTATTGATAATTTGCCAACTAAGTTTAGTATTGGTTTAGTACAGTTTTTTTCTATTTCTTTGGCTTTATTTTCATCATTTTCACCTCCAATAAGAATTATGTTATAGTTGGTGTTATTGCATATTTCTGTAATTATATTCGATGGTATTTGTTTTGTAAAGTGCTGAGCTCCTACAACTATACAAATATTTTTAGTATTATTTGGTATATTAAAATTATTTATGTTTGTGTTGTTGTTTAAAAAGAAGTCTAATCCTAAATTGTCGTTATGTACGTCGAAAGGTTTTAATGTGTCTAAATATCTGTCAACAATGTGCTTGTTTGGTAGTTTATTTATTTTAAAATTAACTAATAACCATTTTTTAAAATTTAGTTTATTTAATGTAAAAGATAAGGCTTTAAGACTGTTTTTTATTTTTAGTGTTCTTATATTGTTGTGTAAATCAATTATATAGTCGAAGTTTTCAGATTTTAATGACTTTATTAATTCTTTGTAATTTTTATTGTCTAAGGTGTGGATTTTTGTTATGTATGTATTATTTTCTATAAGATTTTTATAAATGTTTTTGGTTAAATAATGAATTTCAATATCATCAATTTGTTTATGAATAATTCTAATAACAGGTGTTGTTAAAACAATATCTCCAATAGAACTAAATCTGATTATTAAAAATTTTACCATAAGTTAAAAATAACAAATGCTGTCTATTGACAGCATTTGTTAAAATGTTTTTATAAATATTAGTACTCCCAAAGGTCGTGTTCAAGTTTAAAAATAAAGTCTTTAACTTTTTCAGCCTCAAGTTGGGCGTCTAATCCAAATTGATATTCATCAATACGTCTATCGTTAAAAACGTTTGTTTCTCTGTAAACGAATGAAGCGAAGTGTCGTTTAAAGAAAACATCTTCAAAAGTTCGTCTTTCCGAATCGTTTTTTTGATTAAAAACTTCGTGGTTTGCAAATACGCTTCGGGCAGCAGGATAGTAAACCCAGCAAACTAACTTGCTTGTAAGTTCACCAGTTTCTTCATCAACACCTTCTAATTTTTTTCGGTATCGTCTAATTGGGCAAAGCCCAACAATTCTAACCTCAAGTTTCGAGCGTTGTTTATCAAAATACCATACTTCTTTCATTAAGTATCTGGTAACTTCTTCTGGTCTTGGGGGGTTAACAATAACAGTATCTATAAAAACGTCTGGTGCTGTTTCTACTTGAGTAGTATCTGATCCTGAGCCTAAATAACCTGTAACTTCTTCTAATGATATAGGAGTTGTGAATTCGTCGTCATCAATTCCATAAACTTGCATACCTGAATTTTCTATTGCCCAAATAATAAGTTGTGTTAAACTATATCTATCTTCAATAGGTTTTTCATTAGTAGGGTAGTATAAAGGATGGTTAATTTTTTCACGTAAGTTTAAAATTCTCCAAATTCGTTTAGACCACATCATATCGGCTTCCCTAAGATGATGATAGGGTACAGGTTTACGTGCAGGAACATGCTCTTTTGCATATATTCCGTCTAATACGTCTGAGTCTTGCGATTTTGCCTCGTTATTTCCAAAAAAAATAACAAAAACAGGCAAAATACTTAATGAAAAAATTAACCTTCTCATATTTATAATTTTTATTTTACTTTAAATACTACAGCGTTAAGTGTGTTTGTTTTTCCGTCGGGACCTTTAGCTTTAATATTTGTAAACATTACACTACCATTTTTTTTCACCTTCTTAATTATATTTAATTGAGCTGGTGTAATATTTGAACTTGAAGATGATTGTTCTTGTTCAAATCCGTCAATAACTGCCGAAACATTGAATCCGGTAACATTAAATTGTAAGTCGAATGCGAAGTCTTTTAAATCTGCTTTTACAAATTTTTGAGCAGCAAGTTGTTCCTTACTTATAGCACCACCATTTTTACCACCTATAGAGGCTTCAGGTTTAGGAATATTTTTAATTCTAAATTGCATTTTCCCCATAGGATGCGATTGTCCTTCATCATCTTTTGCTGAAACACTTATTGTTGCACCTTCTTTGCTAGTAGTTTTTACTCTTGCAATGTAATGGCCAGCACCTTTTTTTGATAAGAAGCCTCCACCACCAAACATATTTGCCGAAACAGTTTCATCTGCAAATCCTGATACAGAAATATCTATAGGGTTATCAACTCCAATGTATAGTACATTCATTTTTGTCGGAGATATTGTTGCAGTAGGTTTTGCTACAATGTATTCGGCATAATGTTTTCCACTAACAACTAATGGGTATTTTTTAACTTCACCAGTTGACGAGTTTTTAACCTCAACCATAGCTGCATATTTTTGGGCGCCTGTTCCTCCTGCTGGAATTTTTAATTTACCCATACCTCTAACAACAGGTATGCTATCAATTTTACCAGTAAGTACGTTTTTAATGCTATCATAACCTTGTCCTACAAATACTTTAGGGTTTGCAGATTTACTAAATGCTGCAACAAAAATATCGGCTTCGTAATCTCCACCCTGAATAACGTAGTTAGATTTAGGTATAACTTTAGCTGCTAAAGTATCAAATTTAAAGTCAGTAGAACCAATACCACTTAACAATTTATTTACTATTGTTGCTTCGGCATTTTTAACTTGATTTTGAATTTGCGATAACATTGTAACCGCTGCTGCTAAAGGCATGTGGTCGAACTTAGAAGTTTCCCAAAAGTTTTTTGATGGTTCATCAGGATCTTTTTTCTTAGGATTATCAGTATCAATACCTAAATTGCCTAATTTTGAAATTTCATCATCTTTGTTTGGCAAAACAATTTTAGCATCTTTAATTAAATCAATAAGCTGTGTTTTATACTTTATAAGCTTTTCTTTAAGTTTTCTTGCTTCACCTTGTGAGCCATCTACACTTTCTCCTAAAAAATAGCGTGTTGGAATGTCGTAATTGTCTTTAGCATCTATTGCTTCTAAAGAAAATTTTTCTCCATCTTTAACACTAATTTCCGATTGTGTTGCGTTAATTAGTTCCCCTCGTACCTTTAGAATGTAATTATCCATTTCCACTGCTAATTTACGAACTTGAATTGATGCATCGTAATAAGGAATGGCTTTTGGATCTTTTAATTTAGCTTGTTCAAGCATATTATACATATATGTATTTTTGCCATCGAACGTATTATTGGTACTTTCCAAACTTGTATTTACTACTACGAATGCATCTAATATTGATTTTGATACATTTATAGCTAACATCGCTGTTAAAAATAAATACATCATACCAATCATTTTCTGCCTCCCCGTTTCGGGACAATTTGCTGCTGACATATTATATTAATTTTTTAATTAAAATTAGTAAATTAAGCACGAACGTTCATTGCTGAAAGCATATTTCCATATACAGTGTTCATTGCAGCAAGGTTGTTTCCTAATTTTGATATTTCTTCTCTGTATTTTTTAGTGTCGTCAATTGAACTATGTAGATTTGACATCATTTCGTCAAGACCTGTGTACATAGCTTTAGTTGCTTCAACATGTTTGTTAGTTCCTTCTAATTGCATTTCATAAACTGCGTTTAGTGCAGTTAAGTTTTTAGTCATGTGATCTAATTGTTGACCGTAAGATTTGTTTCCTTCTGTTGAATGTTCGAATTCTTTATTCATTGTGCCAGCTAATTTTTCGTAAGAAATAGCTAATTCGCTACCTTTAGAAGCGGCATTTGAGTTTACATCAGCTAAGTTGTTAGCTGCTTTTGCTGCATTTTTAAAACTATCAACATATTCGTTAGTAACAACAGTAACATTGGCTATATCCGATAATTTTTCTGTTGTAGTGTTCATATTTTGTAAGCCGGTACCTAATCGTTCAAATAATTCTGGAGTAATTTCTGCTTTTTGAATCATATCATCAAATTTTTGTAGTGCAGATGTTGAAGCTCCAGCTCCTCCTTTGTTATGTTTTTTATCAGATGATTCCATATCTTCTTCGTTTACACCAGCAAGTTCTGGATAAACTAAGCTCCAATCAACTTCTGTATGAAGAGGTTCGAAAGCGGAGGTAAAGAAAATAAAAGCCTCTGTTGACAAACCTGCAACTAGCATAAATCCAGATCCAGGCCAGTGCATAATTTTAAACATAGCACCAATAAGAACTACGGTTGCACCCCAACCATAAGTTTTTGCCATAAACATTTTCCAACCATGTGTTTGTGTTAATTCGGTAATATTAAGTCCCATAATAATTAATAAATAAGGTTAATAAATAGATTAATAAAATTAAGTTAAAAGTTAGTATACTTGAGAACCGGTACCTGCGTCGTCAAAATCACGACCCAAATAAGATCTTACATTTCTAAATCCAATATATGATTTAGCACTATCTTGGTATTCGTAAGTTCTAGTGCCACATTGTAGGTAATAAGCAATATCTTTCCAAGAGCCACCTCTTATTACTTTGCGTTTTTTTTCTGGCATATCGCCTGGTAGAGTATTGTAATGGTAGTCTGGGCTTAAGTCGTCAGACCAGCTATAAGCAGACTCGTCGAATGCGTTTGAAGTCCATTCAGCTACATTTCCTGCCATATCATACAAGCCGTATTCATTAGGGTCGTTTACTGCAACAATTACTGGGTAAATACCACCATCAGCAACATAGTTACCTCTCATTGGTTTAAAGTTTGTTATGTAGCAACCTTCGTAATTTCTTGTATAATAGCCTCCCCAAGGGTACATAGATTCTTTTAAGTTACCTCTTGAAGCATATTCCCATTCAGATTCTGTAGGTAATCTAAATGCTTGCACATAAGTTTCGCCCATTGATGCTAAGAAGTTGTTTTTTAGCAAAGTACGCCAAACGCTAAAGGCTACAGCTTGTTTCCAAGATACTCCAACAACAGGGTAGTTGTCGTAAGCAGGGTGCCAAAAATACATTTCTGTCATAGGGTCGTTGTATGAATATGTGAAATCGCTAATCCAGCAAAGTGTATCTGGGTAAACGTTAACAATGTCTTTCATTATATATGAAGAACGGTCTTTTATTTCAACTCTTTGCCCATTTGTAGCTCCACGAGAAAAGTCAACAACTTCGCCATTATATTCCTGTTTTTTCTCATCGTACATTTTGTCCCAATTTAAGGCTCTTCTGTTTTGTCCGTCAAAATCGTGTTTTGATGCAGCTTGGTCTAAGTCTATCCAAAAATATTCATAATTTAATTTTCGAGTGTCTAATTGTTTTCTGTTGTAATATCTTTCACCTTCTTGATAGAATAATTCTTTTAGAGCTTCTCTTTCTTCTTCGCCTCTCCAATTTATGCTTTGTTGCCAATTAATTGCAGGAGGGTTTATTTCTTCACCAAATTCATTTTCGGTTATTGCATATAAATCTTCTTGACCGTTGTTAATCAATATTTTATATGCTAAAGAGTCTTTAACCCAAAAAACAAATTGACGATATTCGTTGTTTGTTATTTCAGTTATATCCATCCAAAAAGCAGGAACAGAAACTGTTTTTGCTTCTGCAGTCATTGCCCATGGAACGTCTTGGTCGTTTGGTCCCATGTTATAGCTACCCATTTTTATGAAAGCCATACCATAAGGTTGTGGTTCATACCATACTTCTCTGTTTAGTACACCAGATAATTCACCATCTCCAGTTATACAACCATACATCAATATTCCTGTTACAAATATCAGAAGTAGTTTCTTCATAAAACCTCCTATTTTAATTTTTTTTATTCAATTTATAAAAATCTCACGCTTTTGTTTCTTGAAGGACCTTTGTCGGAACTAACATTGAAACAATATTGAGCCATTATTTCTATTGACCCATTATTATAATATCTAAATTTATTAATGTTGTAATCGTATGCTACAGCTATAATTAAATTCATTGGTAGTTGAACTCCAGCTAAGAAATCTACAGATTCGTTCATTCTATATGTAACGCCAACCCAGTATTTTTTTTCGTAAATTAAGTTTACGTTTAAGTCGTAAGCGTTTGTAACTCCATCTGATTTAATCATAAAGCTAGGTCTTAGTTCCCATTGCTCTTCTGGTAGGGTGTAGTAATATCCAGCAGTTAAGTAATAATGACGAGCTGAATATGGCACTTTACCGTTTGTGAATTTTAGTTTTGGCTCTGTTAAGTGCGATGTTGAAAGTCCTGCGTATAATAAATTATCGTTTAAGTTAACTTTGTAAAACAGACCAAAGTCCATATCAAATGCAAAATGACTTTCTGCTAAAGGAACAGCAGGGTCTGAGTAAGGGTCGTTATTGTTATCAACAAGGAAATCAAAAGTTTTCCATTCTCCGTCAATTGCTCTGTTTAAAAAGCCAAAACTTAGTCCAATACCTAAAGTTCCTGCGTCATCTAAATTTAAGCGGTATGCGTATGATAGTTTTAAGTTTACGGATTTTTCAAAACCTTGTTCGTCTTTTAGAACGGAAATGCCGGCACCACTGCTAATTGATTTTATAGGCATGTGTGCATTAAATACTATTGTGGTTGGTGCACCTTCAAAACCCATCCATTGTTTTCTATATATTCCGTTTGCACAAATAGCTCCATTGCTACCTGCAAAACCAGGATTTATAGACATGTGATTAAACATATTAAAACTATACTGCGGATCTTGTTGTGCATAACCAGATGTAAATAAAATAATTGCAGTAAATAACAATGTAAATCTTCTTATCATATTTCCTTTCATTTGTATGTATTTTTTACAGCTCCTCATTTGCTTTAAAAAGTAAAGTAAGTAAAAAAAATTTAATTAAACAAGTATTTATTAACATTTTTTAGTTGATAAACCTGTTTGTAACTAGTTAACAATCTAATAATAAAGCGTTTACTAAGCATTATTTTTTTATTTTATTATATAAATTAGTTGACTAAAGTAATAAAAAATATAATAGAACTATCCATTTAACGAAAAAAAAATAAAAAATATTGTTAACATTAAATATGTATTTTTTGTTTGTTTTTGTAATTCATTGTTTGTCAGTAATTTGATTGATTAGTATTTTTTAATATTTCGTTTTTTAATTGCTGTTTATTTATTGAAACAACGCCTACATTTTCACAGACTAATCCTCCGGCAATATTTGATATGTAAGCTATATCTTTAATATCCATATTTTCTGTTAAACAAAGAGATGCAACACTAATTACAGTATCGCCAGCACCAGATACGTCGGCAATTTGTCTTATTTCTGCTGGTAAATAATTTGAAGTTTCTTGATTTAGTATGTAGCAACCAAGTTCTGATAGTGTTAAGAATGTTATTTTGGAGTTTAATTTATTATGAATTGTTTTAACGGCATTAAATATTTCCTCTTTATTTTCTTTATTTATATTAATCATTAAACCCTCAGATAACTCTTTTAAATTAGGTTTAAATAATGTTGTGTTTTTATAATGTAAAAAATTTCTTTTTTTTGGGTCAACTGTTGTAAAAATATTTTTAGAATTTGCAATTTTAGTAATTTTATCTATTAGTGTTTTGGTTATAACCCCTTTATCGTAATCTTCAAAAATTATAACGTCAATATTATTGTTATTTATAGATTGTAAGATATTGTTTGTAAGTAAATTTTCGTCAACACTACTTAATTCAGTATTTATTTCATTATCAACCCTTAGTAAATGTTGTCCGTTGCTTATTATTCTTGTTTTTGAAGTTGTTTTTCTCTCTCTACTAATAATAGTGTGTTCTTTTGAAATATTTAGTTTTTCGAGTAAATTTAAGAATATTTTTCCATTTTCATCGTCTCCAATTACAGTGCATATTATTGGGTTTGCCTCTAATGCTTTTATATTTAATGCAACATTAGCCGCACCGCCTAATCGGTATTCGTTATTGGTAACAGATATTATAGGAACTGGTGCTTCTGGAGAAATTCTATCAACAGCCCCAATTAAATAAGAATCTATCATTACATCTCCAATAATCATTACATTTTTTTTATTGAAGCTGGCAAATATATGTTCTATATAATTAATATTCACGTGTAAAAAAAATTTGTACAAATATATTGGTTTAGTTTTAAAAATTTGATAAAAAACATTAAATATTTAAACATTAATTTAGATATGTGATATATGTCATAAATTAATTGTATTTTTTTTTTGAAATTTGTAAAAATGATGTTTAGTATTTTAATATAATTTTAATTAGGTATGATATTATTAGACGATGAAAAAAAGTTTTTAGTAGG
Source organism: Paludibacter propionicigenes (assembly GCA_020721655.1). GTDB lineage: Bacteria > Bacteroidota > Bacteroidia > Bacteroidales > JAFGXI01 > DYMG01. Next base: position 12,157 of record DYMG01000011.1, read on the forward strand.
TAACCATTTTATTGATGAAAAAACAAAGTACGTTTTTAAAATTATAAAGAAAATGCAATTGCTTTGCGAAAATTCTAAAATATCTGATGTGTCAGAGATGTTTTTTATGCTTACTTATTTACAAACAAAATATTTGTATGATATAGAAATGTTGATTAAAAGGGAAAGAATAAAAGAAATAAAAAATAGGGAAGAACATATAAGGAATTTGTCGGTAATATTAATGGAAATTAAAAATAATATTAATGATAACACTCAACTTAATTGTGAAAATATTAAGAATTTATTTTCGGAATGGATAGTTGAGCAGAAGAAAATAGATTTAATTTTAATGAAATATATTTAGTTTTTCTAGTTTTTTTTGTTTAAAAAGAATTAATTGTTTTATTGTTAAAATTTTTATTACTATATTTATGGCTTAATTTAAAAAATGCAAAGTATTATGACAGGTTTTGTAAGAATCTCATTATTAATGGTTTTGGTAGGAGTTGTTTTTTTATCATCTTGTGAAAAAGAAGCATTGGTAGATACTAACTTGCCAAATACCGAACCTCTTGTTGACGATATGGGTAAAATGTCTTGCTTTATGAGAGAAGGTGAATGGGAAGCTGTAAAATATAAAGCTACTCTTTTTAATGATGTTTTAAATTTTTATGGAGTAAATGAAAATAACGACACAATTGAGTTAAGCGTATCAGTAGATGCTGGTAATTATTATCAGTTTAATAATGAGATTAATCAGTTTGGAGCATATAAAAATAGGAGTGTAGATACAATAGGTTATCTTTCAACTTTATATTTCTCATCTATTACAAATCCAGGTGAATCTGCGGGTTATGTAAGTTTTAGTGATTTAGATATAAAAAACAGCATTATTTCTGGGATATTTGCTTTTAGATGTCAAAAAAATGGCTCGAATAACCAAATACCTATTACAGAAGGTAAATTTTTTAATCTTAAAATTACACCAAGCGAAAACCCAAATGTTTTAACAGCATTAGTTAATGGAACCGATGAGGCTGTATGTACTTATGTTACAGCAAAATTAAATAGCTCAACTAATATTATGAAAATTGATGGCTTATTTGCAGAAAATAAAGCATTAGGATTAGCGTTTAACGTAGATACAGTTGAAAGTGGAGATACATTACAAGTAGATTTGACAAACACAGGATATTATTTTGATGGAATGAATATAATAACTTGCCATACTGGAAAAATAATAGTTGAAACTTTTGACGTTGTAGCCAAAAAAATTAAAGTGAAATTTGATTATACATACAATTCAACAAGCGTAGAGCAAGGAAATGCGAATTGTACATATTTATTATTAGATTAGTATAACTTAAAAAGACACGAAGCCGTCGTAAGACGGCTTTTTTTATGAAAATAATTGATTTAAATAATAAATATTGGCAATATGCTACACTTGTTGTACTTGCTATTATTTGGGGCACCTCTTTCATTCTTATGAAAAAAGGTTTGAATAGTTATAGTGGAGTACAAATAGCTTCGTTAAGAATGTTAAGTGCATTTATTGTGTTAATACCATTTATGCCAAAGGCAATTAAAAAAATAGAAAAAAAACATTTGCCTTTTTTATTGTTTATTTCTTTAATAGGCAATGGTTTTACTGCATTCTTATTCCCATTTTCGCAGAAACATATCGATTCATCGGTTGCTGGAATGTTAAATGCAACAACCCCTATATTAACATTTATGGTTGGTGTAATTTTTTATAAAACTAAAGTTAAAAACTATAAAATTTTAGGTTTAATAGTAGGACTTATAGGTGTTTTGTTGTTGCTTTACTTTAATTATACCGGTGGAGTAAATAACAATCTTGTATATTTATTATTACTCGTTTTAGCAGCCACATTTTATAGTTTCAATGTTAATATGGTTAAATTTAACTTAAAAGATTTGAATGGAACAACAATTTCAATAGTAACGTTTGCTATTGTTGGACCAGTAGCAGGAGTAATATTTTTTATGTCAGATTTAAGTACAGCCATATCATCACCAAAAATTGTGTCGAGTACATTATATATAGTAATTCTTGGGGTTTTTAGTTCGGCTTTAGCAACTGTTATTTTTAACGTATTAATAAAATATACATCTACAGTTTTTGCATCAACAGTTACATATTTAATTCCAATTTTTGCCGTAATGTGGGGCTTGGCAGATGGAGAACAAGTTGGTTTTTTTGAATTGTTTTCAGTAATATTTGTTGTTGCCGGAATTTATTTAGTTAATAAAGACTAATTTATGAAATTTAAATTACTGGTTTTATCATTTTTATCGGGAGTTTTGCTTTGGTTAGGCTGGACTAGCATTGGCTTAGGACCATTTTTATTTGTAGCGTTTTTACCATTGTTTTATGTTGATGATTATGTCCGTAATAATTCTCACAAATTAAAATCGGTAAATATATTTTATTATTCGTATTTAACATTTTTAACTTGGAATTTATTAGCAACTTGGTGGGTATATAATTCGTCGGTTTCTGGAGGATTGATGGCATTTATACTAAATTCATTTTTTTATGCTGTAATTTTCTGGCTTATTCATGTTGTTAAACAACGATTAGGAAATAAAATTGGGTATTTTTCATTTATTTCAATATGGTTGGCTTGGGAATATGTTTATATTCATGGAGAAATATCGTGGGTTTGGCTAATTTTAGGAAACGGATTTGCTGAAAATACAAGACTTATTCAATGGTACGATATTACAGGGACTTTAGGTGGCAGTTTTTGGGTTTTACTTGTTAATGTTTTATTGTATAATATAATTAAGCATTTGTTTAAATATAAAACACTTTATGGGAAAATATTCGACTCAATATTAGTTATTTTAATAATATTGTTGCCAATAATATATTCTAATTATAAGTATAACAGTTGTTTAGAGAAAGAGAAGCCAATAAGTGTTGGAATTATACAGCCTAATATAGATCCTTATAACGAAAAATTTGGTGGAATGAGTAATTCTGAACAATTATCAATAATATTGAAAATAGCCGATTCGTTAGTCGATAAAAACACTGATTTTATTGTTGGCCCGGAAACTGCCATAGAAGATAATATTTGGGAAAACGAAATTTATAATTCGCAAAGCATAAAAAGAATATCCGATTTTTCCAAAGAACATAAAAATGTGAATTTTGTTATTGGTGCTGTTTCTAGGTATTTATACGAAAACGAAAAACCATCGGAAACTTCGCGAGAATATGGTGATGGTGGTTTGCGTTACGATGTATTTAATACAGCTTTGCAAATATCGGAAGATACTATAAAAAAATATCATAAATCTAAATTAGTTATTGGGGTTGAAATGTTTCCTTATCCAAAATATTTGGGTTTTTTAACCGATTTAGCTATAGATTTGGGAGGAACATCTGGTAGTTATGGTACTCAAAAAGAAAGAACAGTTTTTTATAATTCGGTAAATTCAGCTAAAATAGCAACTGTAGTTTGTTATGAATCTATTTATGGTGAATTTGTAACAGATTATGTTAAAAAAGGTGCAAATGCAATTTTTGTAATTACTAACGATGGTTGGTGGGGAAATACACCAGGTTATGTTCAACATTTAAGTTTTTCTCGACTTAGAGCTATTGAAACTAGAAGAAGTGTGGCAAGGTCAGCAAACACTGGGGTTTCTTGTTTTATTAACCAAAGAGGAGATGTTATTAAACCAACAAAATATTGGGTAGAGGCAGGAATTAAAGGAAATATAAATATGAATGATTATATTACATTTTATGTTAAATATGGCGATTTTATTGGTAGAATATCTTTTTTTATTTCAATTTTAATATTGTTGATGTTATTAGTTAAGTTTATAAAGCCGAATATTTATTCCAAATAATTTTTTTCGTTTAATTTGAAATTATAAATAAATCCAAAAATAAGAATAGTTAAAACAATTATAATTAGAGTGTTATATCCTAAAATATTTAATAAAATACCACCGGGTATAGAAAAAAATAAACCAAGTGATGTTAAGTTATTTTGAATTGCAATGTACACAGGTCTTTTGTTTTCTGGCGAAATAATATAAATTAGATTCGAAAAAGATAATTTAAATCCGTCGCTTGCTGCTCCTGCTAAAACGAATACAGTAGAGTAAGTATAAATATTTGTTGCGATAGTTGCTAAGAATATTGATAAAATAATTAATATGAAAGATAATTTTGATGTTAATACATTTTTGTTTTTTGCAGAAAGTTTGCCCCAAAAAATATTGCTAATTGTTGATCCTGATAAAAGTAAAAAAGCAAAAAGAGCGGCAAAACTTTTGTTTAAGTTTAAATCGTTAATTGCTTTAATTGCTATAAATGGAAAAATAATTAAATATGAGTATGATAAAAGTCTAGTAACTATTTGAGTTTGCAAAACTTTATCGTTTTTTAGAATTTGGATAGAGTTTTTTAAAAATTTACCAAAAGAATTTTCTTTTACACTTACATCTTGTTTTGGAAATTCTTTCATTAAAATTATAGAAATGTATCCTAAACTCATTATTATTGAACTTATAAAAAACAAATAAGCAAAAGAATAAGGTTCTTTAAAATGTGTTAAAAGCCAACCACTTACGCCTCCACTTATAATTGCTCCTATACCTGCCATAAATTGTTGTATAGCAATTGTTTTGCCTCTGTATTCGTTTGAAAAAGATTTGCCAATAAGCTCTGAAAAATACACGGTTCCAAACCCTGCGGAAAAAGAAAAAGAGAATAAACCTATACCGAATAACCATATTGTTAAATAGTGGTAATCTTTTCCAAATAAATAAATAGAGAGCCCAATACTAAACCAAGTTATAAGCCTAAAAATAAAAATTATTTTTAGTGGTTTTGAAACTAATTTGTATGATTGTGTGTGAAATGCTGCGTAAAGTTGCATAACAACAGCTCCACCTCTTAATAATGATGAGAAAAGTCCGATAAGAGCAGAGTTTGAACTAAAATAATTTACAATTACGGGTAAAACTGTTGATGGTTCTGCTATTCCAATTGCCCCTGAATAAAAAAAACCGTGTAGTATAACTTTTAGTCTGTTTTTAGGGAGGTCAATTTTTTTATTCATTTTTTATTTTTTGTGCATCACTTATAATTTTTTCAATAGTTTTAGGGAAATAATTATATTCGAGTTCGTGAATTTTATTTGCTAAAGTTTCTGCCGTGTCGGAAGGTGTAATAGTACATTTTTTTTGGAAAATTATTTTTCCTTCGTCGTATTTTTGGTTTACAAAGTGCACTGTTATGCCCGACTCTGTTTCGTTGTTTTCAATTACCGATTTGTGAACATTGTCGCCATACATTCCTTTTCCGCCATATTTGGGTAAAAGAGCAGGGTGTATGTTTATAATTTTTTTTTGGAATTCTGATATTAAATACTCAGGTATTAATAGTAAAAATCCGGCTAAAACTATAAAATCAGAATTGTATTTTTTTAGTATATTTAATACATATTCTGAATTTTGGAATTCTAGTTTTGATATTATTTCGCAAGGAATGTTTAGCTTTTGTGCACGTTCAATAACAAATGCATTTTTGTTGTTTGTTATTATTGATGATATTCTTATTTCATTATTTCCTTTGAAGTAATTGAAAATGTTTTCAGCGTTAGAGCCAGAGCCAGATGCGAAAATTGTTATATTTGTCATTTATTTCTTGTGATTTTTTATACATTCCGAAAGACTATCTTCCCAGTGAGGTATAAATAAGTTAAAAGTGTTTTTAATTTTTGATTTGTTTAAAATGCTGTAGTGCGGACGTTCGGCTAAAGTTGGGTAATCTTTTGTTTCTATAGGTTTTACTTTACAGTTTGTTTTTGTAATTCTGAAAATAGCTTTTGCAAAATCGTACCAGCTTGTTACTCCTTCGTTAGAATAGTTGTATATTCCAGATTTAAATTCTACATCTTCCGAAAATCGTATGATTTCTATTATTGCCTCTGCTAAGTCTGCGGCATAGGTTGGCGTTCCAATTTGGTCGAAAATTACTTTTATTTCGCTATGTTTTTTGCTTAATTCTAACATTGTTTTTACAAAGTTGTTTCCGTAGTGAGAATATAACCACGATGTTCTAATAATAATAGAATTTTCGTAGCTTAGTGCTACTATTTCACCATTTCTTTTGCTGTTGCCATAAACTGAATTTGGTGAAGTTTCGCTCTCTTCGGTGTATGGAATGTAATATTTGCCGTTAAAAACATAATCGGTAGAAATTGTAATGAATTTAATTTTGTACTCTTTAGAAAATTCTACAAGATTTTTTACGGCATTATTATTTATTTGCGTGCATAGTTTTTCATTTTCTTCTGCTTTGTCAACGGCAGTGTAAGCGGCACAGTTAACTATGTAATCAATTTTATTTTTTTCGAAAAAAGCTGAAAGTTCTATTTCGTTTGTAATATCTAAAGTTGGAATATCGGTAAAAATAAAGTTGAATTTTTTTACATCGGAAGCAATATTTTGGATTTCCATTCCAAGTTGTCCATTTGCTCCAGTAACTAATATTGTTTTCATGTTGAGTGCTATTTATTTGTGTTTAAATGTTTAGTAAATAAAATTCATTTCTGTATTTTTAAATGAAAGTAGAACTTTGTCTTTTGCCGAAATAATTGCGTCTTTTTCAGTTATTTGCCAATTAATGTTTAATATTGTGTCGTTGTATTTTATGCCACGTTCCGATTCTTTGTTGTAAAAATTATCGCATTTATAGGCAAAAATTGCATTTTCTGAAATAACGGAATAGCCGTGTGCAAAGCCTCGTGGAATTAAAAATTGAAGTTTATTTTCATCGCTTAATTCAATGGCGTGCCATTCTCCAAAAGTAGGAGAGCCTTTGCGTAAATCAACTGCAACATCAATAACTTTGCCTTTAACAACTCTAACTAATTTTGTTTGGGCGTAAGGTGCTAATTGGTAGTGTAATCCTCTAATTACTCCATAGTCAGATTTGCTTTCGTTATCTTGAATGAAGTTGTAGTTTAAACCGTTTTTCTTTAGAAGCTCTTGATTATAAGTTTCAAAAAAATAGCCTCTATTATCTTCAAATACAGATGGTTTAAGTATTGTTAAATCTGCAATATGTGTTTTAATTATTTCCATATAGGTTGGTTAAAAAACTTTTATTTTTTCGTTAGCTATATCTATTAGGTACTGTCCGTACTGATTTTTTTTCAAAGGTTCTGCAAGTTTTAGTAGCTGTTCTTTGTTTATAAAGTTTCTTTTATAAGCTATTTCTTCAATGCAAGAAGCCTTTAGCCCTTGTCGTTTTTCAATTGTTGCAATAAAATTTGAAGCGTCTAGTAAACTTTCGTGGGTTCCGGTATCTAACCAAGCCATTCCTCTGCCCATAAGGTTAACTTTTAGTTTGTGTTCGTTTAAGTAAAGTTTGTTCAAATCGGTAATTTCTAATTCGCCTCTATGAGATGGTTTTAAAGATTTTGCTTTAGCAACTACTGTTTTATCGTAGAAATATAAGCCTGTAACTGCATAATTAGATTTTGGATTTTCTGGTTTTTCTACTAAATGTATTGCGTTTCCGTTTTCATCGAATTCAACAACTCCATATCTTTCTGGGTCTTTTACATAGTAGCCAAAAACTAAAGCTCCATCGGTTAGTTCTGCCGAACGTAGTAGGGTTTTTCCAAATCCTTGTCCATAATAAATATTGTCGCCAAGAATTAGGCAAACATTATCGTTATTTATAAATTTTTCGCCAATTAAAAAGGCTTGAGCTAAACCGTCGGGAGAGGGTTGAATTTCATAAACAATATTAAGTCCTAATTGGTTGCCATTACCTAATAGTTCTTCGTATAAATGAATGTCTTTAGGTGTTGATATTATTAGTATTTCTCTAATTCCAGCTAGCATAAGTACAGAAAGAGGGTAATATATCATTGGTTTATCGTAAACCGGAATTATTTGTTTTGATATGCTTATAGTAAGAGGATAAAGTCGTGTCCCAGAGCCCCCTGCTAATATTATTCCTTTCATAGTTATATTTTTAATGTTGTTTTAAAGTAATCTATTGTATAATTTAAACCTTCAATTAGTTGAATTTTTGGTTCCCATCCGTTAAGTTTTTCTTTTGCAAGGCTTATGTCTGGATTTCTTCGTGTTGGGTCGTCTTTTGTTGGGCTTAGGTATATTATTTTAGATTTAGAGTTTGTTAATTTAATTACTGTTTCGGCTAATTGTTTTATTGTAAATTCGTTAGGATTGCCAATGTTTACTGGTCCTGTAAAGTCTTTTCCTGTATTCATCATTCGAATCATTCCTTCCACTAAGTCGTCAACGTATTGAAAACTACGTGTTTGTGCTCCGTCTCCATAAATAGTAATATCATCGCCTTTAATGGCTTGTATTATAAAATTAGAAACAACTCTACCATCGTTAGGGTGCATTCGAGGTCCGTAGGTATTAAAAATTCGTATTACTTTAATGTCAACTTTGTTCTGAATGTTGTAGTCCATAAATAAAGTTTCGGCAGAGCGTTTGCCTTCGTCGTAGCAAGAGCGTGGACCCCAAGGGTTTACATTTCCCCAATAATCTTCTTTTTGTGGGTGAACAATAGGGTCGCCATAAACTTCGCTAGTTGAAGCTTGAAGTATTTTTGCATTTATTCGTTTTGCAAGTCCTAACATATTAATTGCACCCATCACGGAAGTTTTAATAGTTTTAATAGGGTTATATTGGTAGTGAATGGGTGAAGCGGGGCAAGCTAAGTTGTAAATTTCATCAACTTCAATAAAAAAAGGCATTGTAACGTCGTGTCTAACTAATTCAAAATATGGATTGTTAAGTAGGTGTATTACATTTTTTTTTGAACCTGTAAAAAAATTATCGAGGCAAATAACTTCTTTTCCGTCGTTTAGTAATCTTTCGCATAGATGTGAGCCTACAAAACCTGCTCCTCCTGTAACTAATGCTTTTTTCATTTCCATTTTGTGGTTTTTTTAAATTTAAAAAAGAAACTGCTAATTTTATAGCAGTTTCTTTTTAATGGTATTTATTTGTTTTGTCTGCCTATAGAGAAGTACGACCAACCTAATTCGTTCATTTCTTCAATATCGTAAATATTTCTACCATCAAAAATAACTTTATTTTTAAGAAGTTTTTCTATAATTTTAAAGTTAGGCATTCTAAATTCAGACCATTCGGTCATTATTACTAAAGCTTCGGCATCTATAAGTGCGTCGTACATTTCGGTTGCGTATTCAATTTTATCTCCAATTTTACGTTTTGTTTCTTCCATTGCAACTGGGTCGTAGGCTTTAATTTTTCCGCCTTCTGCTAATATTTTTTCAATAAAAACTAATGATGGGGCTTCTCTCATATCGTCGGTATTTGGTTTAAACGACAATCCCCACAAAGCAATTGTTTTATCTTTAAAATTATGATTTAAGTATTTTGCAACTTTATTGTACATTACCGATTTTTGGCGGTCGTTTACGTGTTCAACGGCTTTTAATATTTCTAAAGAATGACCGTTTTCGTCGGCTGTTTTAATAAGTGCTTTTACGTCTTTTGGGAAGCAACTTCCTCCGTAACCAACACCTGGGTATAAAAATTTGTTTCCAATTCTTGAGTCAGACCCAATTCCTATTCTAACCGAATTAACGTTAGCACCAACTATTTCACAAAGGTTGGCTATGTCGTTCATAAAGCTTATTTTTGTTGCAAGCATTGAATTTGCGGCATATTTTGTTAATTCTGCTGATGGGATGTCCATTATTAAAACAGGGTGGTTGTTTAGTGTAAATGGCTGGTATAGTTTTCTCATAACTTTGGCAGCTCTTTCCGAATCTACGCCTACAACAATTCTATCTGGTTTTAGAAAATCGGAAATAGCACTTCCTTCTTTTAAAAATTCTGGATTTGATGCAACATCGAATGGGATGTTTACACCTCTTTTGTTAAGTTCTTCTTGTATTGCATGTCGTACTTTTTCGGCAGTTCCAATAGGAACTGTGCTTTTTGTAACCATTACTAAATAGTCGGTCATGTGTTTTCCTACTTCTCTTGCTACGTTTAAAACGTATTGTAAATCGGCACTTCCGTCTTCATCTGGAGGGGTTCCTACTGCACTAAAAACGGCTTCGCAGTCTTTAATGCTTTCTTTTATAGATGTTGAAAAAGATAAGCGTCCTTTGTCAACATTTCTAGTAACTATTTCATCTAAACCGGGCTCCCAAATTGGCATTATGCCTTTGTTCAAATTGTTTATTTTAATCTCATCGATATCAACGCAAGTAATGTCGATACCTGTTTCTGCAAAACATGCTCCAGATACTAAACCAACATATCCAGTTCCAACCATTGTAATTTTCATACGCTATTTTTTAATTGTTTTTAGAGTTTTGTGAATGTATAAATATAGTTCACGAGTAAAAATACGCACATAAGTTTTTTTTGGTTCTAAAATATTAATTTGTTTTGAATTAATAAAGCATTTAGATAAATTTATAAAATATTATTTTTTAAACTTTATAGATGTTAAGTGAATTATATAAATTATTTTTAGAATGTGACGGGGTATCTACAGATAGTAGGAATGTGTTGATTAACAGTATGTTTTTTGCATTAAAAGGAGATAGTTTTGATGGTAATAAATATGCTATTGAAGCTTTAAATAAAGGTGCAAAATATTCTATTATTGATGATGCAAAATATTTTACTCATAAAAATTGCATTTTAGTTACAGATGTGTTAAAAAGTTTGCAAAATTTGGCAAATTATCATAGAAAAGTATTAGCAATTCCTATAATTTCGATAACAGGAACAAATGGGAAAACAACATCTAAAGAAATTTTAACAGCTGTGCTTTCACAAAAATATAAAGTTAAATCTACTTTGGGTAATTTGAATAATCATATAGGTGTACCACTTACTTTGTTAAGTTTTACTAAGGAATTAGATTTTGGAATTGTAGAGATGGGAGCAAATCATTTAAACGAAATAGAAAATTTGTGTAAAATAGCTGAACCTGATTATGGTATAATTACAAATATTGGAAAGGCTCATATTGAGGGTTTTGGTAGTTTTGAAGGTGTTATAAAAACTAAAAACGAAATGTATGATTATATTAAAAAGAATAATAAAATAATTTTCTATAACAGTGATAATGAGTTGCTTACCTCTCTTGTTCTAGGGTATGAAAACAATATAAAGTATAACACAAATTGTTTGGGAGAATATGGAGGCGAAATAATAGATGCAAATCCGTTTTTAAGTTTGAATTTTTGCAATGGTAACAAAAAAATAGAAATAAAAACAAATCTTGTAGGAACTTACAATTTGGAAAATATAGTTTTAGCATGTACAATTGGTTGTTATTTTAATGTAGAATTAACTTCTATTAAAAATGCAATAGAAAGCTATTTTCCAAAAAACAACAGGTCTCAACTTGTTGAAAAGGAAACTAATAAGGTTGTGGTTGATGCTTACAATGCTAATGCAACAAGTATGAAAAATGCAATTGAAAATATTTTAACAATACAGCATAATAAAAAAGTTTTGATTTTAGGAGATATGTTAGAATTGGGAAGTTTGTCGTTTCAGGAGCATAAAAATATTTTTGAATTAGTTAAAAACAATACTTTTTTTAAAGTGTTTTTTGTGGGAGCAGAATTTTTTAAGTTTAAGAATGAAGTGTACAATTTTTTTGAAACCTCAACTCAATTAACCAACTTTTTGAAAGAAAATAAAATTGAAGATAGTTTAATATTGGTTAAAGGTTCAAGAGGAATAAAATTAGAAATAGTTTTAGATTATTTGTAAAAAATAATTTGAAGAAATCTCGTTTTTACACTACATAAAAACGAGATTGCCTTTTTTAAAAAGCGAAAAAATTATTATCGTTCCAAATTCTTTCTTTAAGTTCATTATCAATATAATGTAGTAGTTTGTGATGTCCATTTTCCCAATCTGCAAGTAATTTGTAAAAATTTTGTTCTTCTATCGATTCTGAGTTTTCTGCACGTTCAGAATAAATGGCTATGGCTCTGTTTTTCATATCAATAGCCGAAGAAATAGCAGCAGCTTCAAAACTTGCCGAACTTATTTTATTTTTAATGTTCTCCGAAAGTATTTTGTCGCTGGTTTCGTTATTAGAAATATCTATTTTTACTTCTAAGAAATTTTCATTTTGAATTAAATGCCTATATTGTTTTGTTAGGTATTTAAGATGTTCATTTTCTTCGTTAGCCATATTTTGAAAAAATGTTTTTATATCAACATCTGTTGCTTGGTTTGCAATGTGAGAATAAAATGCTTTTTCCTTTCTTTCTAAAAGGATAGCGTCTTTAAGTATTTTAATAGTATTAGCGTTAATCATAGTAATTAGTATTTAAATTGTGTTTACAAATATAGCTTATTTAAAATAAATCTAAATAACATTTTAAGTTTTTTTAGGAATGTTTTAAAATAATGAGGTTTGAGAGTCGGTTTTTGGTTTAAATTTGCCTAAATGTTTGTAGGCTAAATCGGTAACTTCTCTTCCTCTTGGGGTACGTTTAATAAAACCTTCTTTTATTAAATAAGGTTCATAAACTTCTTCTACAGTTCCGCTATCTTCACCAATTGCAGTAGAAATTGTTGAAATGCCAACAGGTCCGCCATTAAATTTGTCAATTATTGTGGTAAGTATTTTGTTGTCAATTTCGTCAAGACCTTTTTTGTCAATATTTAGAGCATTTAAGGCGTAGTTTGTTATTTCAATATCAATATTTCCATTTCCTTTCACTTGTGCAAAATCTCTAACTCGTCTAAGTAAGGAGTTTGCAATTCGTGGGGTTCCTCTGCTACGACGGGCTATTTCGGTTGCGGCATTTTCTTTTATTGTAACGTTTAGAATTGCAGATGAACGAATTATTATTGATGAAAGTATTTCGGTATCGTAGTATTGAAAGTGAGAGTTTATTCCAAAACGTGCTCTAAGTGGGCTTGTGAGTAATCCTGAACGAGTTGTTGCTCCTATTAAAGTGAAAGGGTTTAGTTTTAGTTCTACCGAACGTGCACTTGGACCTTTGTCAATCATTATGTCAATTTTGAAATCTTCCATTGCTGAGTATAAATATTCTTCAACAATTGGGCTTAAGCGATGAATTTCATCAATAAACAAAACATCGCCTTCTTCAAGTCCGGTAAGTAAACCGGCTAAATCTCCGGGTTTGTCTAAAACAGGTCCCGATGTAACTTTAAAACCAACATTTAGTTCGTTTGCAATAATGTTTGCTAAGGTTGTTTTTCCAAGACCGGGTGGACCGTGTAATAGAACGTGGTCTAATGAGTCTCCACGCATTTTTGCTGCTTGTACAAAAATTTTTAAATTTTCGGTAATACTATTTTGCCCTTTAAAATGTGAAAAACTTAAAGGACGCAGTTTGTTTTCAATTTCTTTGTCAGTGTCCGACAATTTATTGTTATGCATTTCAAAGTCTTCGACCATAAAGCAAAAGTAATTATTTTTGGGTAATCTAAAAGTTTTAAAAAATAATTTATTTTATAAATTTTATTTGGCTAACAATTTCGCCTGTTTTCACAATATTGGTAATTTCATCGCCATTATTTAGTAAGGAAAAATCCTTCACTATTTTGTTGTTGTGTGTAATTATACTGTAACCTTTTTTAAGTATTTTCTCTGGAGAATTGGCTTCTATTTTTAAATCAAAAATTTTAATATTCGAGTTTTCCGTTAGTAAAAGAAGCTTTGTTTTGTCGTTAATACTATGCTTAAATTTGTTTATGTTCAATTTTTGTGCTGAAAAATAAAGATTGTTTAGGTGTAATGTTTTGGTTGTTAATGTTTTAATTTTATATTTTTCGTTGTTGGAAATAGCTTCTACTGTGTTTTTAAAATTAGTAACTTTTGTTGATATTAAGAAAATATTGTTGGATATTAGCATTTTAGCTTTGCTGGCGTATGTTTCCGATATTTTAGTTATTTTATTATTGTTATCTAATATTATTTTTTCTATTTGACTATGGAAAGTTTCGACCAAAAAGTTTAAACGTTGTTTAAAATTGAGATTGTTAGTTATAATGAATTCGGCTACAGCTGTAGGTGTTTTTAGTGAAACATTTGCTACAATATCTATAACACTATTATCTCTATTATGTCCAATTCCCGAAATTATTGGTAGAGGAAATTGGGTAATGTAATACGCTAAATTATAATTATCAAAAATATTTAAATCGGATTTAGCTCCGCCACCTCTTATAATAACAACTAAATCAAATAAATGAGAGTGTTCAAAAATATTGTTTAGTGAGTTAATAATTGAATCTTCGGCTTTGTTTCCCTGCATTACTGTTTCAAATAATTGTAAGTTGAATTTAAAATTTTGCGAATTATTTAAAATCTGATTTGTGAAATCATCGTATCCGGCGGCTGTTGTTGACGAAATTATGGCAATATTTTTTATTATTTCAGGAATTTCTAATTCTTTATTCATTGAAATAACGCCTTCATCTTCAAGTCTTTGAATTGTGAGTTGTTTTTGTCGTTCAATATCGCCTAAGGTATAATTAGGGTCAATATCAATTATATTGATGTTAATTCCAAAAACTTCGTGATAGGAAATGTAAGCTTTAAATAAAATTTTTATTCCAGCTGATAAATCTTGACCTGTAACACTTTTAAAATAAGGTGCTAACAACCTATAATTAGTTGCCCAAATACTTGCCTTGGCTTTTGATATTATATTGTTTGTGGTGTGGTCTTTTTCAATTAATTCCAGGAAACAATTTCCGTTACTATTTATATTAATAGAGTTAATTTCAGCCGAAATGCTAATGTATTCAGTAAAATTAGAATCAATAATGTTTTTTAATAAATAATTGAATTCTAACAGTGAGTATGTTGAGTTCTCGTTATTCAAATTAATCGAATATTTTTTTGTAAATATGGCAATAAGGCGAACCTCCGGTATTATAATAATAATCTTGATGTTTTTTTTCTGCTTTCCAAAATTTACTATAAGGCGTTAGTTTTGTTGCAACTTTAAAACCTTTTTCAGTTAAATTATTTATTAGTTTTTCTGCAATAATTTTGTGTTCGTTAGAAATATAAAAAATTTCTGAACGGTATTGGTCTCCAATATCTGGTCCAACGCCTCCAATTTGTGTAAAATCGTGAGTCTCAAAAAAAAGTTTTAGTACATCTTCAAAGTCTTTTTTATCGGCATCAAAATCAACCTTTACAACTTCTGCATGCCCTGTATTTCCAGTGCAAACATCTTCGTAAGTGGGGTTTTCTGTTTTGCCACCACAATATCCAACTTCTGTAGATATTACAGCAGAGTGTTTTTTCATAAAATATTCTGTTCCCCAAAAACAGCCCGATGCAAGAATAGCAGTTTCTATTTTCATTTGTTTTTTCACAAATGTATTAAATTGTTTAATAAAAAAAGCTTTGGTTTACCCAAAGCTCTATTTTTTTTAGTTTAGTCTGGTTTAAATTTTTGTGTAACTTTTTTGTATAGTTTTCTAAATGTTTAATTTTAATCAAATATAATATGGAAGTATTAATTATAAAAATGGCTTTTTGCAAACAGTAGCAAATGAGGTGTTGTTTGTAGTTATTAATTTGCAGATTGATATTTTTAAGGAAAAAATTACAGCCTTTTTAATTTCATTTGTGATAAGTATATTTGCAAAAAATATAATTATGAGTTTTGTTGAAGAGTTAACTTGGAGAGGAATGGTTCACGATATAATGCCCGGAACCGATGAACTATTGAAAAAAGAAATGGTTAGTGCTTATGTTGGAATAGATCCGACGGCAGACTCATTACATATTGGTCATTTAGTGGGCGTTATGATGTTGAAACATTTGCAACTTTCTGGACATAAGCCAATAGCATTGGTTGGTGGTGCAACAGGTATGATTGGCGACCCATCTGGAAAGTCTGTTGAGCGTAATTTGTTAGATGAGAGTACGTTAAGACACAATCAGAATGCTTTACAAAAACAATTAGCAAAATTTTTAGATTTCACAACTACCGATAAAAACAAAGCTGAACTTGTAAATAATTACGATTGGATGAGTAAATTCTCATTTTTAGACTTTATTAGAGATGTAGGGAAACATATTACAGTTAATTATATGATGTCGAAAGACTCGGTAAAAAAAAGATTAAATGCCGATTCTAATTCTGGAATGTCGTTTACCGAATTTTCTTACCAATTGGTTCAAGGTTTTGATTTTTTACATTTATACAGAGAAAAGAATTGCAAAATTCAAATGGGCGGTGCAGACCAATGGGGTAATATAACAACAGGAACAGAGCTTATTAGAAGAATTGAGCAAGGAGAAGCATTTGCAGTAACTTGTCCATTAATAACAAAAGCCGATGGCGGTAAATTTGGAAAAACAGAAAGCGGAAACATTTGGTTAGACCCAGAAAAAACAACACCGTATGCATTCTATCAGTTTTGGTTAAATGTTTCTGACGATGATGCAAAAAAATATATTAAAATTTTTACTTTATTGTCTAAATTTGAAATAGAAAATCTTGTTTTAGAACACGAAAAAGACCCAAGTTTAAGAATTATTCAAAAACGTTTGGCAAACGAAATTACTGTAATGGTACACTCAAAAGAAGATTTTGACATGGCGGTTAAGGCAAGTTCCATACTTTTTGGCAAATCAACTTTTGAAGAGCTATCTAATTTAAATGAAGCTACATTTTTGGCTGTTTTTGATGGAGTTCCTATGTTTAGTGTAAGTAAAAGTGAAATAGAAAAAGGTGTTAATATAGTAGATTTATTGGTAGAAAAAACAGTAATTTTTCAATCTAAAGGCGAAGCTAGGCGAACAATTAAGGAAAATGCACTAAGCATTAATAAAGAAAAATTTGCCGATGAAAACGGAACTATTAGATTAGAAAATTTGATAAATGGGAAATATATTTTAGTACAAAAAGGAAAGAAAAATTATTTTGTTATTAAGGTTAACTAAATTTGAGAATTTAATCCCCAAAAAATAAAAGTGGCAAAAATATAAAATCTAATTATTCTAAAAATAGCAAGTAACATTAGTGTTTTTAGTGGAAATTTTAGTATTCCAGAAATTAGAATAACAGGCGAGTAGGGTAGTGGAAATAAAGCCGCAAACACTATAACAAGTCCGCCAAATTTTTTAACTAAAACATAGTTTTTTTCGTATTTTTTTTCAATTATTCTATTAACCTTTGGAATACTTCTAATATAAGTTCCAATTTTATAAGAAAAATATGATGCAAAATAAGACGAAAAAGCTAATATAGAAACTCCAACCCAAGGGGAGTAGCAACTATTAGTCCATGCAATAAATAAATCCGGAGGTAAAAGTCCAAGAAATATTTCAGAAATAAAAAACACAAGAAAAATAATAGTGCTGTTTAAATTTTTAAATAAATAATCGAAAATTGAGTTAAAGTCTATTAAATATTTTTCAACAAAGAAAAAAATTGTAGCTAATATTAATGTTGTAATAACTAATTTTATGAAATTAATGCCTATAAATCGGTAAATTCCAGAGCGTTTGAAATAATTATGGTAAACATTTATTCGTTCAATTTTAATTTTCGCTTTTTTTTTGTATGTTACCATTATTTAAGTGCTTAAACTTGTTGGCAAATTTATTATAAATTATTTGAATTGTTTGTTAAATTAATATAATTTGAGGGTTTTAATTTTTACCAATAATTTATGAATTTTAGAACCGAATTTGTTATAAAACAAGAATTTCCTCAAATTAATTACAACTCAAAAATAATGTTTTTTGGAAGCTGTTTTGCCGAAAATATTGGCGAAATAATTAAAAACAATTACTTTGATATTGATATTAATCCATTTGGCATAATTTATAACCCACTTTCTATTGTTGAAAATATTAATATTTTAACAAATGGTAAGTTGTTTGTTGATAAGGATTTGCAATATTCAAATAAACTTTGGTTTAGTTATAATCATCACGGAAGTTTTTCTAATGTTGATAAAAATGTGTGTTTAAATAAAATAAATTCGAGAATACTTGAGTCGTCAGGAAATTTAAAAAATGCAGACATTATTTTCATAACGTTTGGCACTTCTTGGGTTTACAAATTGTTGGAAACTAATAAAATAGTATCAAATTGCCATAAAAATATAGAAAAATTATTCGAGAGGTTTCGACTAACAATTTATGAAATAGTAAACTCGTATATTAAAATTATTTCTGAAATAGAAAAAATAAACAAAAAAGCAAATTTCGTTTTTACAGTTAGTCCTATTCGCCATTGGAAAGATGGTGCAAATGGAAATCAACTTAGTAAGTCAATACTTTTGCTTGCAATAGATGAGATTGTGAATAAATCGCAAAAAGCATTCTATTTCCCTTCTTATGAGTTAATTATGGACGATTTGCGCGATTATAGATTCTATAAAGAAGATATGATTCATATTAATGATATTGCTGTGCAATATATATGGGAACGCTTCAAAGCAGTTTTTTTTACTGAAGAAACCACTAAAATAAATAATTTGGTTGAAAAAATAGTAAAGGCTTTAAATCACAAACCATTCAATACCAATAATCCTGAATATGAAATGTTTATAGACAATAATATTGCAAATATTGAAGATTTAGAGAGGATATATAAAATTAATCTTCATAGCTTAAAGCATAGTTTTGAAAAAAAAAGGAGAACCTAAGTTCTCCTTTTTTAAATGTTTTTTAAATTAATTTGTTTGCGGATATCTCAAATAAACAGTTTCGTTATAAACTTCATTTTCTTTTAGAATAATGGCTCCTTCGCCCCAAATAGTATCACTCTTTTTAGGAACTATATAAGCGTAAACTCTTAAAATAGCTTCGTATTTAAAATCAAAATTTACTTTTCCACCAGAATCGGTATTTCCTTTAACGTACAAGCCTTCGTCGCTGTCTAAATCTGGTCTAACTAAACCTGTATTCCCATGCTCGTCGTGGGTGTTAGGGTCTGCTTTAACTAGCACTACAGCTCCAGCTTGGTAAATTTCTTGTCCATCTTCATTTTGTCCAATTACTGTTATAGAAGCTTTTGGAGGGTCTGTTTTTTTGCAAGAAGTATTAAAAAATGAAATCATTAATAATATTGCAATCAATAATAAATAAATTCTTTTCATAGTGTATATTTTTATTTTATTACTACGGTTTTAGTAAATTCACTTTCTTCTTTGAAAACTAATGTTGCACTGCCGGTTTTAATGCTATCAACATAATTTTTTTCAATTTTTGCTTCAAAAACACAATCTCGTTCAAACTCAAATTTTGCATAACCCTCAGAGTTTGTATATTGCTCAACTTCTCTAATCATATTATCTGGGTCAACAGGGTCAACATAAGTGTTTGCATAATCACTATTTACGTAAACAGTTATTTTTGCTCCACTTATTAAGTGTTGGCTATCATCAACAACAGTAACAACAGCAGTTCTCATTTTTACATCTTTTGAACAGCTTGTAAAAACAAGTGCTAAACCAAAAACTAAAAACAAAATATTTTTATAAAATATATTCACTGTTAAATTAAATTATGTTTAAATTTGTAACTCACAATTATACGAAAAAAAAACAGTATTTCAAAAAAAATAAACATGAACGTGAAAATTAAAATTTTTTATGTAATAATAGCTGCACTAATGTTGTCTTGTAGCTCTCATACAAAATCTAAATCAACAGACGTAAATAGTAAAAATAAGGTTGCCTTAATTTCAACTAAATTTGGCGATATTGAAATTTTATTATACAAAGAAACTCCTTTACATAAAGAAAACTTTGAAAAGTTAGTCGAAAATGGATTTTACGATAGTTTATTATTTCATAGAGTTATTAAAAATTTTATGATACAGGGGGGCGACCCAACATCAAAAAATGCAAAACCAAATGCAGTGCTTGGTAATGGCGGACCTAATTATACTATTACGGCAGAATTTAATAATTTGCTAATTCATAAAAAAGGTGCATTAGCCGCCGCTAGAGAAGGTGATAATATAAATCCGGAAAAAAGAAGTTCGGGGTCTCAATTCTATATTGTGCAAGGACAAGTTTTAAACGACGAACAAATAAATCAAATGGAACAAAGAATAACTAAGCAATTAAGGTCTGATTTTATTAGAATTTTTTTGATGAAGCCCGAAAATTTATCAGTAAAAACAAAATACGACGAATTTCAAAAAACTAAAAATACCAAAGCCACAGCAGAATTGATAAAACAAATAGAAAAAGAACATAAAATTGAATTAGATTCTTTTGCAAGTTTTAAATACACCATAGAACAAAGAAATATATATAAAACACTTGGCGGAACACCTCACTTAGACGGTAGTTATACAGTTTTTGGAGAAGTAATAAAGGGTTTTAATGTTATTGATAGTATTGCAAACACAAAAACTGGAAAATCAGATAGACCAATAAACGACGTAGTTTTTTCAATTAAAATAAAAATAATTGATTAAAAAATGGAAATTCCAAATTTAGACATATTTAAACCAAATAATAATTTGGAAATTAAAAAAGGACGATTACTTATATCTGAGCCACTTTCGTTGGACTATTTTT
The DNA here is from genome assembly GCA_020721655.1 of Paludibacter propionicigenes. Classification (GTDB taxonomy): domain Bacteria; phylum Bacteroidota; class Bacteroidia; order Bacteroidales; family JAFGXI01; genus DYMG01. The sequence continues at coordinate 32,740 of DYMG01000011.1, forward strand.
TTAATAGAACAATAGTCTTTGTTACTGAATACAATGAAAATGGAGCTTTTGGCTTTATCTTAAACAGAATGTCGGAATATAGATTGTCCGATGTATTTAATGCAAATTTTTTGTTTAATCCTAAGTTAAACATTGGAGGACCGGTTGGAAACGACACTCTTAATTTTATTCATACAATAGATTATGTTGGTGGAATAGAGGTAGTTCCAAATATTTATTGGGGCGGAAATTTTGATGAAATTAAATTGTTGGCAAAAGAGGGAAAAATAAATGATAAAGACATTCGATTTTTTATTGGCTACTCTGGCTGGGCTTCAAATCAACTAAAGCAGGAAATTTACCGTAATTATTGGCAAATAATTAATTATGATAAAAATATAATAATGAATTTAAAAACAGAGAGCGATTGGGAACAAACATTAAAACAATTTGGCAATAAATATAAATATTGGGCAAATACCCCAAAAAATCCAACATTAAATTAGAAAACTATTTAATAAAATAGGGCAAATTAAAAATAAAATAACATATAATTGTTAGAACTTAATAATATTTATATCTTTGTGTAAAGTAAGTATTTATGAGATTTTTCTTAATATCAATAATTTTTATAATTTCTTTAGACGGTTTTTCTCAATTGTCGGCTGGGTTTATTGCTGGTGAAACTATTGGTTGCGATACAATTACAATTAATTTTACAGATACAACCAATCCAATAGGAATAACCTCTAGAACTTGGTATTTTGGCGATGGTAGCACAGACACATCTGCAACAACAAGCCATTTTTATAACCAACAAGGTTTTTTTACAGTTAAATTAATTGTTACAACACTAACAGAAGCCGATTCTGTAGAAAAAACAATAACAATAAGAAAAAAACCAGAAGCAATTTTTGAGCTATCAAAATATGCAAACTATTCAATAAACGACACTTTGTTTTTTACATACACAAAAATAACACATACAAGTAATTCAATTACAGATAGTTTGTTAAACACATATACTTGGATTTTAGCCAACGATACATTACCAGACACATCAAAAGTAATAGTAAAACAATATCCAAGTGCAGGTAATTATGAATGTAGGCTAATAATTTTGGCATATACAGGTTGCTCAGACACAGCAACACTTAACCTTGAAATAAAAAACGATATAATAATACCAAATATATTTACACCTAATGGCGATGGGAAAAATGATATTTTTTACGCTCAAACAGATGGATTAACAAGCTATGAACTAACAATTTTTTCAAGATACGGCTCAATAGTATTTACAACAACAGCACAAAAAGTAATGTGGGATGGTAGAAATTCGGCAGGAGAAGAAGTTACTGTAGGCACTTACTATTACATATTAAAAACAGTAAATAGTGAAACTGAAAAATTAGAAAAAGGAATCGTTTTTTTAAGTCGATAAAAATTAATGATAAACAAACTTTCAGTTGTAATAATTACATTTAATGAAGAAAAAAATATTGGCAGATGCATTAAATCAGTTCAAGAAATTGCCGATGAAATAATTGTGTTAGACTCTTTTTCTACCGATAAAACAGAGGAAATTTGCAGAGAACTAAATGTTAAATTTTTTCAACAGAAATTTGATGGACACATTCAGCAAAAAAACAGGGTTATGGAATTATCTGAAAACAGTTATGTTCTGTCTTTAGATGCCGACGAAGTTCCAAATTCAAAATTAATAGAAAGCATTAAAAAGATAAAATTAGATTTTAGTTTTGATGCCTATAAATTTAATAGATTAACTAACTATTGTGGTAAATGGATTAAGCATTCTGGTTGGTATCCAGACCAAAAACTGCGTATTTGGAATAAAAATAAGGGTAAATGGGGTGGAATAAATCCTCACGATAAAGTTTTGATGAATGAATTATGCACAATAAAACATCTTGAAGGCGATTTGCTACATTATTCGTATTATTCAATAAATCAGCATATTGCACAAATAAATACATTTACAGATATTGGTTCGAAGGAAGCATTTAAAAAAGGTAAAAAATCGAATTTATTTATTGCAATTTATAAAAGTATTTGGAAATTTATTCGCGATTATTTTTTTAAATTAGGCATATTAGATGGTTACTACGGCTTTGTAATTTGTGCTTTATCATCGCAAGCAACATTTGCTAAATATTTAAAGATAACAGAGTTGCGAAAAAACAATGAAAATGAGTAAGTTGAAGTCAATAATAATAAGCAGAACCGATAGTATTGGCGACGTAATATTAACTTTACCTATGGCAGGTGTTATTAAAAGCCAAAAGCCAAATGTTAAAGTGTTTTTTTTAGCAAAAGACTACGCAAAATCTGTTGTTTTGGCATCGAATAATATTGATGAATTTTTGAGTTTAAATTATATAGAAAATTTAACTAAAGAAAAACAGATTGAATACATTAAAAATATAAAAGCCGATGCAATAATACATGTTTTCCCAAATAAATTTATAGCAAAATTGGCTTTAAAAGCCGGTGTTAAAAATAGAATAGGTACAAGTCATAGGCTTTTTCATTTGCTAACTTGTAACAAATTAGTAAAATTGGGCAGAAAAAATTCAAATTTGCACGAGGCTCAGTTAAATTTAGAACTTCTTAAACCATTAGGTGTAAACATTAATATTAATTTAGACGATATTTATAAATATTATAATTTCAATAAGTTTAAAGAATTACCCGAAAATATTGAGAATAAACTATCAAAAAAAAGGAAAAATATAATATTCCACCCAAAATCTAAAGGAAGTGCAAGGGAATGGGGTTTAGAAAATTTTGGAAATTTGATTAAACTTTTACCTGAAAATGAATACAAAATTTTTATAACCGGCACTCACGAAGAGGGTTTACTTATGAAATATTTTTTGCAAATTAACAGCAATAGAATAGAAGATTTAACAGGTTATTTGTCGTTGAGCGAATTAATAAGTTTTATTTCAAAATCTGATGTTTTGGTAGCCGCAAGTACGGGTCCGCTACATATTGCAGCTGCATGTGGAATAAAAGCAATAGGTATTTTTGCTCCAATGCGACCAATTCATCCGGGAAGGTGGAAGCCTCTTGGCGAAAGAGCTACTTATATTGTAAAAGAAGAATATTGTGATGATTGCAAAAAAACAGGAGTATGTAAATGTATTACAGATTTATCGCCTAAATTAGTGTATAATAAAATTTTAGAATAAATATTATTTTGTTTTTTGAGGCACAACTTTAAGTAATTCTACTTCAAAAATTAGAGTAGTATTTGGAGGAATTATTCCGTTACGTTTATCACCATAAGCCAATTTTGAAGGTATAATTAATTGAGCTACACCACCTTCTCGCATATAGGAAATGCTTTCTGTCCAACCCAAAATGAAATTGTTTTCGCCAAAAATGTATTCAAGAGGTTTATTAATTTTTACAGACGAATCAAAAATTTCGCCGTTAATAAATTTGCCGGTATAGTGAATAATAACTTTGTCGCCATTTTTGGGCATTTTACCTTTGCCTTTAATTTTTTCATTGTAATATAATCCAGATTTTGTTGGGGCAATTTTTATGTTTTCTTTGTATAAAAAATCTGCAAGTAAATCTTTTTCTAGTATTTGCTGTTTTTCGTTAAGTGTAGTTTTTTCGTTATTTACATCTTTAGTGTTTGTTATACCAAGTACTTTTACATAAAAAACTAATTTTCCGCCATTTTTCACTTCGTCTGGTAGTGTTGAGTATTTTCTGCTAAGCATATAAAAATCTGCTGCATCTACTTTAAAAATAGCACTATCGCTAATGTGCATCATTAATATTGCCTCTTCAATACTTCCAATGTAATCGGGTTTTTTAATTATCATCTTATAGTCTTTTCCCAATTCGCGAGAATCAAAAATGATGTCGCCTTTTTCATTCGCATAAATTAATTTTAGAATAAGAATGTCGTTTTCTTTTACTTTTGTAGAATCGGTATTTTCTTCAATAAATTTGTAAAAAATATTGGTGTCGGTTTGTTTAAACTCCTCATTATTGCACGAGGATACAATTAAAATAAATAGAGCAATATTTATAATTAGTTTTAATTTGCTTGTCATATTTTTGATGTGTGAAATTTAGGCGATGTAGTTGTTATCTTTTTGAAACCCAAGATGATATGTTGTGTTCTTCTTTAATTTTTTTAGATTCGTTTGTAGCATCTTCTTTTAAATTGAAAGAGGCTAAAGAAATTCTATAATTTCCGTCCATTAAAATAATTTCAGGTGAAAAACCTTTGGCTTGCAATTTTTTTAAATGTTTTTCGGCTTTGTTTTTTGTGCTAAAACTACCCGAAATTAAAACGAAATTACCTTTTGTGTTGGCGTTTTTAATAGATGGTTCGGTATCTTTTGGGGTAATAATTTCTTTTTCTTCTGAGTTTTCGGCAATTAATTCTTTAGTAGAATTTAAACTATCGTTAATTATGTTTGTGCTGTCGCTAAGTATTTGTACTATAATAGAATCGGTGTTATTTGGTTCTATAAATTTAGGTTCGGAATAAAAAAGAGCATTTTCTTTTTTAGTCATCGAATCAAGTTTTTTTTCTATTATGTTGCTTGATTCTTTTTCAAACAAAGCACCGCTGTCTATGCTTGTGAATGATGAATAATTTAAATTTAGATTGTTTAGTAAGTTTTTATTTGTCGATAAAAATGAAATTATGGCAATTATTGGAATAATAATGTAAAGTTTTATGGCAGTAGAACTGAGTAGTAAATTTTTAACATTTTTTTTGTCGGCAAATTCGCTACTTATTTTTTTAGCAATTTGTCTGTCGGCAATTTGAAAGTTTATTGATGTAAGTCCAAACGACTCGGTTAAATAGTTTATTTCGGTATTAGGGTCGAATATTAAATTTAAATTTTTGTCGAAAATAAAACTTCCAATATTAGTTATTGTAACTTTTTCATTTTTATCTAAACTTAAGAATGTATCTCTAACAAAATTAGCAATATTTTGTTTCGATTCAGAGTAAGAAATTTTATTTTTTTCGGCAATATGGTTTATTAATAAACCATCGCTTTTATTTAAATTTTTGTTAAATGAAAGCGATTTTGAAGGTGGGAAAATATACTTTCCATCTTTAGAAATTGTTGCAGGATTGTAGTTTGTGAGAATGCCGCCAAAGTCTGGAATTATCACACAATCAAACAAATACAGTAGCTCTGATATGTGTTTTTCTATATTTATTTTAGTTGCATTCATTGCAAACAAAGTTAGCTTTACATAAATCAACGAACAATTTTTACAGCATAAAGTAATTAAAAAGTTATTCACACAGTAGTTGATAAATTTATTTGTAAAATACTAACTCTAAGATTTTAATTGGCTTATATTTGTTTTTTGTAAAAAATGTGTTTTTAATGGTTTATTTTGTTCTGTTATTATATAATTTATTTTTTGGAGCAATAAACGAACTTCAAATTATTAAGGATTATAAATATTCCGATGTCGTAATTACAGCATCAATAATTAATATTGCAGAGATTAAAAATGAAGGTGCAATATCTGAATTTGAAGCAGTTCAAATATTTAAAGGTAGTGTTCATAAAACATATTTAGTAAAAACAAACAGTGGCTTTAATTTCAAAAAAGGCACAAAATTTTTACTGTATTTAAAGAAAAAAGAAAATACTTATTACACAATAGTTCGTTACGAAACAAAAGAAAACGAAAATGCAAATACCGAAATAGAATTTGTGTACAACTATGTTCAAAAAAGTTTTTTTAGAAAAGTGAAAACGCCAAGTTCCAATAAATACATTATAGAACAACATAGTTGACTTTAAACTACAAGCAATAACTTTGCTTATTTATAAAAATAATTAACTTTGTAAAAAATTAAAATAAATTAAAATGAGAAAACTATTTATTATTTCAGCACTATTAACAATTATTTTCGCTACGTCTTGTACAAAAGAAATAGCCGAAGAAATTGCACCAATGGTAACATCTGCGTCAATGACTGCAACAATAAACGATACAACTTGGACAAGTTTAACCAGAGTTACAAAACACTACTCTAATACTCATCTTTTTCTTATTACAGGAACTGATGCCAACGGAAAAATTATTGCTATAACTATAAGAGGAGATCAAAAAGGAACTTACACATCATCAACCTCAATAGACTCGCTAAATGCACAAGTTGGAGCTGTTTGGAAACCAAATTCTAACGAATATCTTAGTAACAGCGGAACCGTTACAATTACCGATATTAACACTACCGACCTTAAAATATCTGGCACATTTAGTTTTAATATAGTAAATTCGGCAAATTTAAGCGATGCTATTGAAGTTAAAAATGGTAAATTTACTAATTTAACTTACAGCACAGAAGCAGATTCTACACAGAGTAAATAACAAATTTAAATATTTTTTGAAAGCCTCAATTTAAGTATTGGGGCTTTTATTTTATGTTAATTAGTATTAGAATTGAGCCAATAAAATTGCGAAAATTAACAAAAAATATTATTTTTGTTCACTGGTGCAAATCAGTATTTTATATTACTGTTTTAGCATTATAACACACAATTATTTAAAATAAATAAACATGCAAAAAATAGAAAGATATATTCCAAAAAACAATGTAAGAATAGTTACAGCCGCATCACTTTTTGATGGGCACGATGCAGCAATAAACGTTATGCGACGAATTATTCAGTCAACCGGAGTTGAAGTAATACATTTAGGACACAATCGTTCTGTTCAAGAAATAGTTGATACAGCTATTCAAGAAGACGTACAAGCAATAGCAATAACATCGTATCAAGGAGGACATACCGAATTTTTTAAATATATGTACGATTTGTTAAAAGAACGAGGTTGTAGCCATATTAAGCTTTTTGGTGGCGGTGGTGGTGTAATTTTACCCGAAGAAATAGAAGATTTACAAAATTACGGAATTACAAGAATATACTCACCAGACGATGGTAGAGAAATGGGATTGCAAGGAATGATTAATGATTTGGTCGAAAAATCGGACTTTCCTACAGGAGTTATGGCTCAAGACATTGAAAAAATTAAACAAAAAAATATAAATGCAATAGCTCGGTTAATTTCTGCCGCAGAAAATAATCCAGAAAAAATAAAAGAAGAACTAACTGGAATAGAGGTGATTGCAAAAAATAGCGATATTCCAGTATTAGGGATAACAGGAACAGGAGGAGCAGGAAAATCATCGTTAGTTGACGAAATAGTTCGTAGATTTTTAGCCGAATTTAACGATAAAACTATTGCAATAATTTCTGTTGACCCATCGAAAAGAAAAACAGGAGGAGCACTACTTGGCGATAGAATTAGAATGAACTCGATAAATACCGACAGAGTTTATATGCGTTCTTTAGCCACTAGACAATCTAATTTGGCACTATCTCACTATGTTAAAGATGCCGTAAACATTGTAAAAGCAGCAAATTTCGATTTAGTTATTTTAGAAACCTCAGGTATTGGACAGTCTGATACTGAAATAGTTGACCATTCTGATGTGTCTATGTATGTAATGACCCCAGAATATGGAGCTGCTACACAGTTAGAAAAAATAGATATGCTCGATTTTGCAAACATAATAGCAATTAATAAATTCGATAAAAGAGGAGCTTTAGATGCTTTACGCGATGTACAACGACAATACCAAAGAAATCATTTGCTTTTTGAAAAAGCAGTAGAAGAAATGCCGGTTTTTGGAACAGTAGCATCGCAATATGGCGACCCGGGTGTTGACCACCTATATTTTGCAATAATGAATTTGCTATCCGAAAAAACTAACACAAAATTAAAAACCAATTTAAAACTAACTAAAGATATTAACGAAAAAGTATTTATTATACCACCACACAGAACTCGCTATTTATCAGAAATTTCGGAAACAGTAAGAACTTATAACAAATGGGCAGAAGAACAATCGGAAATTGCTCAAAAATTGTATTCGCTAAAACAATCAATAGAATTAGTTGACGAAAAAGAAACAAAAGTAATTCTTAATCAGAAATATAAAGAAACAGAATTGAATTTTGACCCAAAAAACAAGCTCGTTTTAGAAACTTGGGATGCAAAAAAACAAAATTACAAAAGCGAATATTATACATTTAAAGTACGCGAAAAAGAAATTAAAATTATAACACATACCGAAAGTTTGTCACATTTATTAGTTCCAAAAGTATCGTTACCAAAATACAAATCGTGGGGAGAAATTTTAAATTGGAATTTAAAAGAAAATGTTCCGGGAGAATTTCCTTACGCTGCAGGTGTTTTCCCATTTAAACGAGAAGGTGAAGACCCAACACGAATGTTTGCCGGAGAAGGCGGTCCAGAACGTACCAATAAACGTTTTCACTATGTTTCTTTAGGAATGTCGGCAAAAAGACTTTCTACAGCTTTTGATAGCGTTACCCTTTACGGAGAAGACCCAGCAATAAGACCCGATATTTACGGAAAAATTGGAAATTCTGGGGTTTCTATAGCTTGTCTTGATGATGCAAAAAAACTATATTCAGGATTCGACTTGTCGAACCCATTAACTTCAGTATCAATGACAATAAACGGACCTGCACCAATTTTAGTAGGTTATTTTATGAATGCAGCTATAGACCAACAATGCGAAATTTACATCAAAAAAAATGGTTTAGAACAAGAGGTTGATAAAAAAATTGAAGCTATATATAAAGAAAAAGGAACTAAAAGACCAAAATATCAAGGAGAATTACCAGAAGGTAATAATGGCTTAGGATTAATGCTTTTGGGAGTTACAGGCGACCAAGTTTTACCAAAAGATGTTTACGGAAAAATAAAAGCAGAAACAATTTCTATTGTTAGAGGAACAGTGCAAGCCGATATTTTAAAAGAAGACCAAGCACAAAATACTTGCATTTATTCTATCGATTTTTCGCTAAAATTAATGGGCGATATTCAAGAATATTTTATAAACCATAAAGTTAGGAATTTTTATTCAGTTTCAATTTCTGGATACCATATTGCCGAAGCTGGAGCCAATCCAATTTCGCAATTAGCTTTTACTTTGGCAAATGGCTTTACTTATGTAGAGTATTACATTTCTAGAGGTTTAGATATTAATGAATTTGCACCAAATTTATCGTTTTTCTTTTCAAATGGTTTAGACCCAGAATACGCTGTAATTGGTAGAGTTGCTCGTTTAATTTGGGCTAAAGCTATGAAATTGAAATACAAAGCAAATTCGCGTTCACAAATGTTGAAATATCATATTCAAACATCGGGTAGGTCGTTGCACGCACAAGAGATTGATTTTAACGATATTAGAACAACTTTACAGGCTTTGTATGCTATTTATGATAATTGCAACTCATTACACACAAATGCTTATGATGAGGCAATTACAACACCTACAGAAGAATCGGTAAGGCGAGCAATGGCAATTCAATTAATAATAAATCACGAATTAGGCGAAGCAAAAAATCAAAATCCTTTGCAAGGTGCTTTTATTATTGAGGAATTAACCGATTTAGTTGAAGAAGCTATTTTAGCTGAATTCGATAGAATTACCGAGCGTGGCGGAGTTCTTGGAGCAATGGAAACAATGTACCAAAGAAGCAAAATTCAAGAAGAATCGTTGTATTACGAAACTTTAAAACATAATGGCGAATTACCAATTATGGGAGTAAATACATTTTTATCGTCGGAAGGCTCAAAAACTATTGTTCCAAAAGAAGTAATTAGAGCTACAAAAGAGGAAAAAGAATATCAGTTGCAAATGCTTAAAGAACTTCATACTACATATAAAGAAAAAGCTACCGAAATGCTTAATGAATTGAAAAATAACGCAAAAGCAAATAAAAATATATTCGAAACTCTTATGGAGGCAACAAAATATTGCTCAATTGGACAAATAACTCAGTCGCTTTTTGAAGTTGGTGGACAATATAGACGAAATATGTAGGGCTTATATTTCAAAAATATAATTAGATGCAACATATTTATAGTAAGAATGTTGGTATTCATTCTAAGGCTTTGTGAAGAAATAAAGTGTACAGAATTGACGCAGATATTTTGGTCTTTTTCGAGGCATAAATTGCAGCTAATAGCTTGCGACTCTTTGCAAAATTTGCAACACAGAAAAAGAGCGAAAGAGCAAGTCAAAATGTACAGGTTATTTTTTTACAATACCTAAGGAACTACTACAAACAAAGATGTTTCAATAATCAAGAGAAAGTTTTGTTTAATTGAGTATCTTTGCATTTAAACAAATTATAGCAATTTAATGATTACGAAAGAATATATTTCAGAACTAAAACGAAAAGGAAATGCTGAACTTGCTGACCTTATTAAAAAGCAGCGTGATGTTAGAACCATAAATTATATACTTGAAAGTCTTGGTCAATTACCAAGTAACTTTGATAGTGCATTTTTATATGAACTTCTTGAACATCAGCATTCTCAAGTAAGATTAAATGCTGTAAAAAATATCGGAAAACTAAACGGCAAGTCTGATATTAGAAAACTTTCAGAGTTATTCAAAAAAGAAACAGACACAAGTGTTAAAAGAGAAATAATATCATCAATTGGAAGACAAAGAAAACCTGAAAACAAATCTTTATTATTTGAGTTTTTGAATGATGAAGACCCCAAAATTATTTGTCAAGCAATTAGGGGATTACTCGTGTTTGAAAAAGATAAAGATGTAGAAGAACACCTTCGCCCTTTGATAAATCATACGAATGAAATGGTTAGAACGGTAATATATAAGGAGTATTTTGCCAAAGAAAACAAGATTCAAAGCGTTCTTCCTCATGCTGAAACATTTGAATTTTTAAAAAATGTAGTTGTTAATTCTGATGTATTGGAAGCCTTAAAGATTGTACCTGACGAGAGTGTTCATTTAACCTTTACATCTCCACCTTATTATAACGCAAGAGATTATTCTATTTATCCAAGTTATCAAGCATATTTAGAGTTTTTAGATACAGTGTTTAAAGAAACTCATAGAATTACCAAAGAAGGACGTTTCTTAATAGTAAATACTTCTCCAATAATTATTCCTCGTGTAAGTCGTTCACATTCAAGCAAGCGATATCCTATACCTTTTGATTTGCATCCATTTTTGGTTAAGCAAGGTTGGGAGTTTATTGATGATATTGTTTGGTTAAAGCCCGAAGCAAGTGTAAAAAACAGAATAGGTGGTTTTATGCAACACCGTAAACCATTGGGCTACAAACCAAATTCTGTAACTGAATATTTAATGGTTTACAGAAAATCAACTGAAAAATTATTAGATTGGAATATAAGAAGTTATGATTATAAAACAGTTGAAGAAAGCAAAGTAGCTAATGGCTATGAAACAACAAATGTTTGGAAAATAGACCCCTGCTTTGATAAAATACATTCAGCAATTTTTCCTGTTGAACTTTGTAAAAGAGTAATTCAATATTATTCATACAAAGGAGATTTAGTTTTTGACCCATTTGGAGGTAGTGGTACGGTTGGTAAAACAGCAAAAGCATTTGAACGATTATTTTTTCTAACAGAACAAGAACCTAAATATTTTGAATATATGCAATCAAAATCTAAACAACCAAATATGTTTAAAGAAAGAGAAACCAAATTTTTATCATTAGAACAATTTAAAGAAACTGCAAAATGACATTAACCGACCAAGTAGTGAAAAACATTATAAAACGCCTTATTAAAGGTCAAGATTATAGAATTTAAGTAGTTGCATTAATAAATGCTGAGTTTTTGCAATTTGCCATTGATTTTTTTAAGAAGGTAATTGAAGCAAAATTAGCAAGCAAAGATGTTTCAATAGATTGGTATAAGAAAACATTTTTAAATCGAAATTTGACTTCTGAAGAAATTGCAATCAATTCAGGATTAAACAAAAAGACGATTACGAATATGTACAATTCTGCGTCAAAAGAAATTGTAATTGACGCTTCAAATGAACACTATGATGTTTTATATGAATCAATCAGTAATTTAATTGTGAACCAGCCAGACATTGATTTAACTTTAACAATCAAATTCAGAGGTGTTAGTGTTGAACTTAATATTAATGA
>DYMG01000070.1 GCA_020721655.1 Paludibacter propionicigenes
TAGCTTTTCGCATTCATATATTCTTCAATTTCCTCAATTGTTGTAGGAAAACTCTCCATTAAATTTATGGGGTTATCATCAATAATTATATCATTTTCAATTCTAATACCAATATTTTCGGCTTCAATATAAATTCCCGGTTCGCAAGTAAGTACCATATTTTTTTTAAAAATAGTGTCTTTTGTGCCAACATCGTGAACATCTAAACCCATAAAATGAGATGTTCCGTGCATATAATATTTGAAAAACAAAGGGTTTTTGGGGTCTTGATTTTCAGCCTCTTTTTTTGTAAATAACTTCAAATCAATCATTTTTTGTTCCATAAGTTTATTTACTTCAGCATTGAGCTTATTTATAGTATTACCCGGAACTAAAAGTTTTGTGGCTTTTTGTTGAACATCTAAAACTGCATTATAAAGCTCTTTTTGTCGCTCAGAGAATTTTCCTGAAACCGGAATTGTTCTCGATAAATCGGAAGCATAATTTGCATATTCTGCACCAAAATCTAAAAGAAGTAAATCTCCGTTTTTAAGTACAGAGTCGTTTTTTATATAGTGCAACGAACAAGCATTTTTACCAGAAGCAACAATTGGCAAATATGCATGCGAATTACAGCCATTTTTATTGAAAATATATGTTATTTCTGCTTCAATTTCATATTCTTTTTTATTTGCTTTAGTTATGTGTAAAATCTTTGTAAAAGCTTCTTTTGTAATGTTAATAGCTTTTTTAATAAGCTCAATTTCTTCCGGTTCTTTAACTAATCGTAGTTTTGTAGTTATTTCGGTTAAATATTCAATTTTAATTTGTTTGTTTATATTTAAAAGCGAATTTTTTAATCTTGTTAATTTCGTTAATTTAAGTTTTTCTTGCCCATAAAAATGCTCCTTATTTTCTGAAAACAATTTAATTGTTTCATCAAACTCATTAATCCATAAAATATTAGAAATACCAGATATGTTTTCCGCTATTTTTTTAGTTAATACTTTCCCTTCCCAAGTTTCTTTTTTTGCATAGGGTTTAAGTAAAAACAGAAATTCTTTAACCACAAAATTTTCTTTAACAATTAAAAATATCGAATTTTCTTGCTCAATTCCTGTAAAATAAAAAAAATCGGAATTTTGGCGATAAGCATAATTTTGGTCGCCGTTTCTATGTTTTTCTTTAGTAGAAAAAATAATAGCTAATGAATTGTTTTCTAATAGGTTAAATAATTTAACTCTGTTTTTTATAAAAAGATTCTTATTAATATTTTCGTACCTCATAATTAATTAATTTACACTTAAATTATTAAATATTTAATTTTTATTGATAAAGTTAAAAAAAAGTATTAAATTTATTGGTTTTAAAAGTAGAAATTTTGAAAAAAATACGAATAATAGTATTAATAATACTTTCAATAACTAACGGAACTTTATTTTCGCAAGTAAATTTTGTCGAAAATAAAGGTCAAATGCCAAGTCAGGTAGAATTTAAGGCAGATTTTATGTTTGCCCAAATATATTTTGAGAGAGATAGATTTACCTATAACTTAATAAATAATACAGAAATACCGGTTTCAAAAGTTCATCACGGAAACGATAATTACAATGGAACAGTTCATTGCCACGCATACCAAATGAAATTTATAAACTCTAATAAAAATACAGAAATTTTTAAAAATGGTCAAACACATTCTTACGAAAACTATTATTTAGGAACCAAAGAAAACTGGGCAAGCAGAGTATATTCTTATTCGGAAATTGAATATAAAAATATTTATGAGAAAATTAATATTAAAATAAAAACAAATAATGCCGGAATTAAATACGACTACGAAGTTTTACCCGGTGGAAATATACAAAATATACAAGTAAAATTTGATGGAATTGAAAAATTATACATTGAAAACGAGAAACTTATACTAAAAACATCAATTTACGATATTATAGAGCTAAAACCATATTCTTACCAAATAATAAATGGAAAAAAAACAGAAGTAAAAGTTTTATACACTTTAAAAGATGGAATAATTGGCTTTAAAGCAGAAAATTATAATAAAAACGAAACATTAATAATAGACCCAGTATTAATCTTCTCAACATACTCAGGCTCAACAACCGATAATTGGGGGTTTACAGCAACTTACGATAGCAAAGGAAATGTATATTCTGGCGGAATAATTTGGCTAAATGGCTACCCAGCATCAATAGGTGCATACCAAACCGCAAACGCAGGAAATTGGGACATCGCAATAATTAAATATAACGACATAGGAACTATTAGGCAATGGGCAACATACTTAGGAGGCGTAAATGGCGATTTGCCACATAGTTTAGTAGTAAATAGTTTCGATGAACTACTAATTTTAGGAACAACAGGCTCATCAAATTTCCCAATAACAACAAATGCGTTCGACAATTCATTTGGTGGAGGAATAGCAACTATTTACGATAATGTTGTGCAATTTCCAAACGGAACAGATATTTATATTTCAAAAATAAGCGAAGACGGTGCCCAACTTTTAGCTTCAACTTTTGTTGGAGGCTCAAAAAACGATGGCTTAAACTATAAACCATATATGAATTACAACGGGAATGTTCTAATGTATGGAAACGATAGCTTGTACGCAAACTACGCCGACGGAGCCAGAGGCGAAATTGTAGTTGACGATAAAAACGATATTTATGTAGCATCAACAACATTTTCTAACGATTTTCCAACAGCAAGCCCATTTCAAAGTACAAATAATGGTGCTCAAGACGGAGTTGTTTTTAAAATACGTAGCGATTTATCGGCACTTTGGTGGAGTTCATATATTGGTGGCACAAAAGACGACGCTGCATACTCAATAGATTTTGATAATTATTACAATGTTTTTGTTGCAGGCGGAACGGTTTCTGATAACTTTCCAACCACAACAGGTGCTTATAACACAAGCTTTAATGGAGGTACAACCGACGGATTTGTTACAAAAATTAGTAGCAACGGACAAAATATTATAAATTCAACATATTTTGGCTCAAATTTATACGACCAAGCGTTTTTTGTTCGTCTTGATAAACAAAAAAATGTTTATATAACCGGACAAACAAAAGCACCCGGAAGCACTTTAATATATAACGCTACCTACAATACACCAAATAGTGGGCAATTTATAACTAAATTTAATCCAACATTAAGCTCTTTAGTTTACTCAACAGTTTTTGGAACAGGAAGCGGTGTGCCAAATATTTCACTAACAGCATTTGCTGTTGATGTGTGCAATAGAATATATCTTTCAGGCTGGGGTAGAGATTGGACTGTTGATGGAAGTGCCCACGGAACAACAGGAATGGAAGTTACTTATGATGCCGTACAACCAACAACCGACGGACAAGACTTTTACATAATGGTTTTAAAAGACGATGCATCGGCTTTAGATTACGCAACTTTTTTTGGCGAATTACACACCGGAACTTATTATTGTGGGCACGACCACGTTGACGGAGGTACATCTCGTTTCGATAAAAAAGGAAATATATACCAATCGGTATGTGCAAGTTGCGGTTGGTACAATTCTAACACTAATCCATTGGTTACTTGCAACGATTTTCCAACAACTACAGGTGTTTGGTCTGAAGATAATGGTGGTATAGTTAATTCTGATTGGACTTGCAATAATGCAGTTTTTCGCTTTTCATTTATTGAAGATATTGCTGCTGCCGATTTTCATTTCCCAGGTAATGGCTGCGAACCTTTTGATGTTCAGTTTGTTAATACAAGTATGGGAAATAATTATTTTTGGGATTTTGGCGATGGAACAACATCAACGCAAGAAAACCCTTCACACACATTTTCTGCAGGTACTTGGGAAATAATATTAGTTTCAATTGATTCGTCAACTTGTAACATTTCCGATACAGTAAGAAAAACAATATATATTGGACAAACAATTACCGACACTTTAGATATAAAACACATTTGTATAGGAGGCTCAACACAAATTGGAATAAATGAAAATTTAAGCGGAGTTACTTATTCTTGGACACCAAACTCTAATTTAAACAATCCAACAATATCAAACCCAATTGCAAGCCCTACAGGAACTACCTTATATCACTTATCATCAAATTACGATTCTTGCAGAGAAATAGACCAACTTGTAATAGTTCATAATGCAGTTGTAGATGTTACAGCTTTTTCCGATACAGGTATTTGTATTGGCGAAACCGTAACACTAAATGCAATTGCTTCAGACTCAATGGCAAATTATTATTGGTACAATGCCTTAGAAACAGGAAATATTTTAAGTCAAAACGATAGTATAACTGTAACACCAAACCAATCAGCTAACTATATTGTGCACGTTGTAGAGCCTTATTGTAATGTAAGCTCTTACGATACGGTAACAGTAGAACTTATTCCATTACCAATATCGTTAATTAACGACACAATAATTTGCTTAGGCGATACCATTAATTTGCACGTATCAAATATTTATACAAGCGATACCGTAACATATTTGTGGCAACCAACATCGCAAATAATATCTGGAGAAAACACTCAAACCCCTTTAGTTGCACCAACAGTAAACACGACGTACTACATAAGTGCAATAAACCAAAGAGGTTGCGAAACTTTAGATAGTGTAAAAATTTTTATCGATAATTTGCAAGCAACAATTCAAAAACAAGACGTACTTTGCTTTGGCGACCATACCGGAGTTTTAACAGCAATTGCAAATGGTTATAATCCGTACAGCTACCAGTGGAGTAGTGGAGGCTTAGATTCTACAGAAAATTTCCTTCACTCAGGAAGTTACTCTGTTACTATTACCGATATTGTTGGTTGCGAAATTATTTTAACAGAAGTAATTAATCAACCACCACAATTAATTGCAAATGTAACAAACATACAAAACACACTTTGTGGAACACAAACCGAAGTTGGCTCAATATCAACTTCGGTAAGTGGAGGAACACCCAACTATACATACCATTGGAACAACGGGCAAACAACCGCTTCGGCAATAAATCTTGGCTTTGGCGATTATTTTGTGACAATTACCGATAATAATGGTTGCGACACTGTTTTATCTGCCCACATTGACGATCCATCAGATTTAGAAATTGCACTTACACAAAACGATGCTTCGTGCTTTGGTTATTGCGACGGAAATGCAATAGTAAACATAACTTTTCCGAGCACACCACCTTATATTTACGATTGGTCTAACAGCGAAAATACTCCAAGCATAGACAGTTTATGCGTTGGAACATATTCTGTAAATGTTTATGATGCAGACACTTGTAAAAGAGTAGCTTATGTTTATGTAAACTCGCCAGACTCTATAAATTTAATGATAAACACTAACGGAATAGTTTGCCATAACGATAGTGCCACAGCAATAGCAAATGTTGTTTCGGGAGGAACACCAAACTATAATTACATTTGGAGCAATGGACAGGTAGGAACAACAGCAAGCGGGCTAACTGAAGGCACTTATTATGTTTATGTTACAGATGCACACAACTGTAAAGATACAAACGCAATTTCATTTATAAATCCACCTGTTTTTACAAACGATACATCAGTAAAATCAGTTACCTGCGATGCCGCTTGTAATGGAATAGGAACAATTATTTCGCAAGGTGGAGTTAGCCCATATACATATATTTGGGAAAATGGGTCAACAGACAGCACAATAACAAACCTCTGTCCGGGAACACATTACGTAACAGTTACCGATAAAAATGGCTGTACAGATACTTTAGAAATAATTATTGGAATTTCGGAATATGGCTTAAATGTTGAAGCTTGGGCAGACGATTATTTAATTTACAATAACGAATCGACAAATTTACACACAAATTCAGGCAATTATTTTCAATATTATTGGTCTCCATCATCAACATTAAATAATAATACAATTCAAAATCCGGTAGCCAGCCCAACAACAACAACAATGTATTACGTAACAGTAACCGACGAGTTTGGTTGTAAAAACATTGATACTGTGTTGATTAAAGTGCAAGAAATAATTTGTGGAGAACCATTTATTTATGTTCCAAATGCATTTACACCAAATAACGACGGAAAAAACGACATTTTATATGCCTATGGCGATATTATAGACGAATTGTACTTTGCAGTTTACGACAGATGGGGCGAGCTAATGTTTGAAACCAACGACATTGCAAAAGGCTGGGACGGTACTTACAAAGGAAAAAAATTAGACCCAGCAGTTTTTGTTTACTACATTAAAGCTATTTGTAGAGATGAGGAAACATTTATAAAACGAGGAAATGTTACACTTTTAAGATGATGAATTTTATTGATATACTTAATTTACAATGAAGATGAAAATATTATATACAATATTAATTTTGCTTGTGAGCATTTCATTGTTTTCACAAGATATTCACTTCTCACAATTTTACTCATCGCCACTAAACTTAAACCCAGCACAAACAGGTCTTTTTGATGGCGATTATCGTTTTGTAGGAAATCATAGAAACCAATGGGCATCAATAACAGTTCCTTATGTAACCTTTTCGGCTTCTGCCGATGCAAGAATAACACAATTTAATTTGAAAAAAGCATTTTTTGGAGCAGGCTTGCTATTTAATACCGACAAGGCAGGAGACGGAAATTTTGGAACAAATCAAATAATTTTAACACTTGCATACCACAAAATAATTGGTAGCGATAGCAATTTTGTTGCATCGATTGGTGGAAATTTTGGTTACAACCAAAATACTGTAGAATACAATAAATTTTATTTCGGAAACCAGTACGATGGCTATCAATTCAACGATAATTTGTCGAATTATGAAACATTTTCGAGCGAAAATCTAAATTATTTCGACTTTTCGCTTGGAATAAATACTCAATATAAATTTGAAAATAATTACAAACTTAGTGGTGGCTTAGCTTTTATACACTTAAATTCGCCAAAAAAATCGTTCTACAACAATAAAAGTTCAGAACTTCCTAATAAATATAATGCTCATATTTCCTTAGATATACCTATAAAAGAAAAACATTCTATAGAACCAAGTATTGTATATTTTAAACAAGGAACATTTAACGAATTTTATATAGGCGGACAAATTCGATACGCACTTAACGATATTAATTTCAAAAATTTGTATGCAGGAGTGTGGACAAGAGCCGGCGATGCATTAATTTTTAAATTAGGATTAAATTATAAATCGTGGAATTTTGGAGTATCATACGATGTTAATTATTCTAAACTTAGAATTGTTAGCAATGGGCAAGGAGGTTACGAAATATCATTAATTTACATATTCGAAAAACCAGAAAAAATATTCGTGCCAAAAAAATATCAATGCCCAAATTTTATGTAACTAAATTGATATTACTAAAATATATTTAATATATTTGAAGATATAAATTTTACAAACAAACAAAAATAATAATAATGAAAATACTATCTATTAAAAAAATTACGGTCATAATTCTTTTTTTTATTGAATTATCAACAGTCTTGGGAGCTGTAAATTCCACATTTTATTATAATAAAACACCAAACCCAATCGATACAAATTTGGTAGAGGAGAAAGGTCCTGTATTTTCAACAATTATAAGCAACAATTATAATTTGAACGTAAAAAGATTTATATTAATTCCTGAAAATCAGAAATATAAATTTAATATTACAACAAAAAAAAGTTATTTCGAAACTTATTACTATGGAAATCCTTTTTTAAGTGGAATGAACAATTTTGTATATGTAAATTATGCCGAAAAAATAGCTAAAATACCTGAAAACGAGTTTGTTACTTATGATGCCAATAACTATCCTAAAAATCAAATA
The DNA here is from genome assembly GCA_020721655.1 of Paludibacter propionicigenes. Lineage (GTDB taxonomy): Bacteria > Bacteroidota > Bacteroidia > Bacteroidales > JAFGXI01 > DYMG01. The sequence continues at coordinate 7,802 of DYMG01000070.1, forward strand.
ATTGAGTTGCCATATTCAATCTTATATTTTCTAAACGATTATAAAATTACCGACAACAATAAAATTCTTATTGAAAATATATATAGCAAACAACTGCAAAAAATTTTGAACCCATTTTATTTCTCAAAATATGAAGTATCAATAGCAGAATACAAAGAATTTGCTAATTGGGTTTTGAAAACAAATAAACAAAATAATTCTCCATATATATTAGAAGAAATTATAATTGATAACCAAAAGACAACAATTAAAAAACTAAAATGGAATACAAATAAAAATATAACATACAACTATAAATTTTATAATATCAATATAGAAAAAGAAATTGGAACAAACACAATTTGTATTGCTCCATTAGACAGTATAGAAGCCGCATACAAAAATAAACACTCTGTAAATCCATTTTACTATGCAAATAATATTAATGATAATTTACCAATAATGGGAATTAGCTATTATCAAGCATTAGCATTTTTAGATTGGAAACAACATTTTCATCAAAAATATTTAGATACACAAAACTCAAACCTTGAAATTTTATACGAAATTCCTAATTCAATTGAGTATGAAATGGCTACTCAAAAAATGGTAAACTTAGAAAATTGGTTGTGCGACTTGCAATTTACAAAAAGCTATAACAACCTAAAAAATATTTTACAATTCGATGTTTTGCACAACAATTTAGATACTATAAACAAAGCGTTTTTTGAAAATAACATTAGCGATGTAAATATTTCAAACAAAAATTTAACAGAAAATGAAGAAAAAAAATACGAAACACGCAAAAAACATTCATTACAATTATCGGGTATAGAATGGTTAGACGGGAATGTTTCTGAATGGACTTCTGATTCATATTCAGAAAACTGGGAAACCCAATTTAACAAGTATAAAAATAGTTTAGCAAATACTCCTGAAAATAATTTATTAATTTCGTTGCTCAATTATTATAACAACACAAACGCCAAAAATGGTAAATTAGTAGTAGGTTCAAATTATATAGATTACAGAGAATCAATAATTTATACGAATAGTAGCCAACCTTCTAATACTATAAATAAAGCAGGTATTTATACTAAAAAATATGTCGATCCAAATTTGCAATACTCAACAATTGGATTTAGATATGTTGTAAAAGTAAAAGTAAAACAAGAAGCACAAAAAGACAGTTTGTTGAGAAATTTTGGAACAATTGCATATAATAATTACGACGACTTTCCTTTAGATTTTAATAAATACTTTGTGCTTTATACCAATAAAAACAAAGTAAATAAGCCAGATACAAATATTAATGTGGGGTTTAAATTAGAAATTATTGAAGATAAATTAGTTTCAAAAAATGAAATCACAAACGGAATGTGGCGAAAATTTTTATTAGATTTATACCAAAACGGACAAAAAGAAAAAGCATTACAATACATTCCTAATGACAGTTTGTGGGCTAAATATAACGACAATTATTTATACTACTTTAAAGAAATTAAATACGATAACTTACCCGTAGTAAATATTTCAAAAGAAATGTCCGATTATTTTAATGAATGGCTAACCGCAAAATTTAACCATAGTGCTTCTTACAGTAAATTCAAACTCCCATCTAACAACGACTGGCAACAATATGCAAGAAGCTCGAACAAAACAAGTTATACTTGGAATATTGGGAAAAATAAAGACCTTAAAGTTCTAAATTATAGTAATATAAATTCAGATTTATACGCAGAAATTGAAACGTTTATTAATGAAAATTTATATAAATATACAACTTCAGATATTTTGTATATAAAATTTGCCGATTTACCTCAAAAATTATCTTTAGAAATTTATAATAGTCAAATATCTAAAAAAAGCAAATATGACAAATTTTTAAACGAGGGTTTTGTATATCACAAATACCCTTATTTGACCGAAAAAACTGAAAAAAGTTGCGATTCAATTCCCGAATTAGTAAACATAATAGGAAATGTATCAGAAATGCTCGACTCAGCACAAATTACAAAAGGAGGAAGTTGGAATACAAATTTTAGAAACGCAAAAATTGAAAATTCCGAAAATTGGAACGAAATGCCATCGCCGTTGGTAGGATTTAGACCAATAATGATTTCTCCTCAAAAAGTTGATAGTGCAGAACTTGCAAAACTTATGGATAGAATTCCTCCGGGAACAATACTTTTAAATAAAAATTTTGGAGTCGATATTTTAGAAATGAGAAACATTGACTATTTAAGCTTTTTAAACAACATAGCAAATATTTATGGAAAACAAAGTAAACAGTATAAAAATGCTGTGCCAAATCCTAATGTTTGGAAAGGATATATTTTTGACGGAATTGATTTGGAAAAAGAATATTTTAAAAACAGCACATTTTATAATAATCCTTTAGTTGGAGTAACATATAATCAGGCTCTTATGTATTGCGATTGGCGTTCGGAATACATAAATAGACTTTACGAAGTGTATCACATAAAATATGATAAAAGTATTGGGGTTCCTAAAAAAGTAACTTACCGATTGCCATTACCACAAGAGTGGGATAAAATTGCACTAACAGATTCAATATATATACCAGACGAAGGCATGGTTAAACCAGATTTTAAAAATATAACAAACACTGCAAATACACACATAAACAAAGGTTTAACTTCATCGGTTTTCTACTATTGGAAAAACAAAATAGGATTATATGCATTCGACGATAACGTGTCGGAAATGACCTCGGAAGAAGGCGTGTCTCGTGGTTGTAATTGGACAGGCGGTAAAGAAAATGCTAATTGTAGCTATGAAGAAGCTGAAAATTGGATTGGCTTTAGATGTGTTGTTGATGTAGAATATTAAACCCGCAAGTCATTTTGTAAGTGGTTGCAGGCTAAAAAGATTGCACCAGTCAGGTGTTTTCACATGTCCGAATTTCAGATATATAAGTATAGACTTATGGATTTCGGTATAAAGCAAAAAACTTTTCCACATTAAAAAACTAAACCTTACTTTTGCACCCTAAATAAAAAACAAAAAATGAGTTTAAAAGCAGGAATTGTAGGATTACCAAATGTAGGAAAATCAACACTATTTAATTGTTTATCGAATGCAAAAGCACAATCGGCAAACTTCCCATTTTGTACAATAGAACCAAATGTTGGAGTAATTACAGTTCCCGACGACAGAATAGCTCAATTAGTTGAAATTGACAAACCAGCAAAAGTAATACCCACAACAATCGATATTGTTGACATTGCAGGCTTAGTTAAAGGAGCAAGCAAAGGCGAAGGCTTAGGAAACAAATTTTTAGCAAACATTAGAGAAACAGACGCAATAATTCACGTAATTAGATGCTTCGACGACGATAATATTACTCACGTAGATACCACAATTGACCCAGTACGCGATAAAGAAATTATAGACATAGAATTGCAACTAAAAGACTTAGAAACAATAGAAAATAGAATTGCTAAAATAGAAAAACAAGCAAAAACAAATAAAGACAGAATTGCACTAAAACAATTTGAAGTTCTTACCATCATAAAAGAAACCCTACTTCAAGGAAAATCGGCAAGAACAATTAATTTTGATGAGGTTGATTACGCAATAGCAAAAAGTTTTGAGTTAATTACTTTAAAACCAGTTATGTATGTTTGTAATGTTGACGAAGCCGCAATAATAAAAGGAAATAATTATGTAGATGCTGTTAAAGAAGCAACAAAAACAGAAAATGCAGAAATACTAATAATATCGGCAAAAGCCGAATCGGAAATTGCCGAATTAGAAGACGAAAACGAACGAAAAATGTTTCTCGACGACTTAGGTTTAAAACAAAGCGGTGTATCAAAACTTATACAATCAACCTACAAACTACTACAATTAGAAACATTCTTTACTACCGGAAAAGACGAAGTTCGTGCATGGACATACAAAAAAGGAACAAAAGCACCACAAGCCGCAGGAGTTATTCATTCCGATTTTGAAAAAGGATTTATTAGAGCCGAAGTAATAAAATTTAGCGACTACACACAATTAAAATCGGAACAAGCCATAAAAGATGCCGGAAAACTTTCAGTTGAAGGCAAAGAATACACAGTTCAAGATGGAGATATAATGCATTTTAGATTTAATGTTTAAAAATATTTAATGAGTGCAATCTAAAAAGGTTATTTTATTTTAGACCTAATATGTTTTTATTAGTTGCTGATAATAAGACTATTAAGATGGTTGAATTTTTCAAAATTAAACCTGTTAGTTTTTTTTATACTAAACTCTTTAATATTTATTTCAAAATCTGATTTACAACATAAAAAATAAAAACAAAAATAAATACATTTGATAAAAAATAAATACAAATGAAAAGTACAGCATTTACAAAATATCACATTGAATTAGGAGCAAAAATGGCAGAATTTGCCGGTTATAATATGCCAATTCAATATTCAGGAATTAACGAAGAACATATTACTGTTCGCCAAAAACTTGGAGTTTTTGATGTTTCTCACATGGGCGAATTTTGGGTTAAAGGCAAAAAAGCCTTTGAATTTGTACAAAAAGTAACAACAAACGATGTTGCAGTTCTTACCAACGGAAAAGTGCAATACTCAGCTTTTCCAAATGGTAAAGGTGGTTTGGTTGACGATTTATTGGTTTACAAAATTAACGACGAAACATACTTACTTGTAGTTAATGCTGCAAATATTGACAAAGATTGGGCACATTGCTTAAAAATTGCTAAGGAAATGGGCTTAAACATTGGACAAGAATTATACAACGCTTCCGATGAAATTGCACAACTTGCAATACAAGGTCCATTAGCTCTAAAAGCAATGCAGAAACTTACAAATACTTCAGTAGAAGATATGGAATATTACACTTTCAAAAAGTTGGATTTTGCAGGAATAAAAGATGTAATATTTTCAACAACTGGATATACCGGCTCTGGAGGATGCGAAATTTATGTGGCAAACGAAGATGCCGATAAACTTTGGAAAGCCGTTTTTGAAGCAGGAAAAGAATATGGAATAGAACCAATAGGTTTAGCAGCAAGAGATACATTGCGTTTAGAAAAAGGATTTTGCCTTTACGGAAACGATATAGACGATACAACATCGACAATTGAAGCAGGATTAGGCTGGATAACAAAATTCTCTGAAGGTAATAACTTTATTGACCGTGAATTGTTCGAAAAACAAAAAGAAGAAGGAACAACTCGAAAATTAGTAGGTTTTGAAATGGTTGAAAAAGGAATCCCTCGCCATTACTATGAAGTTGTTAATGCTAAAGGCGAAAAAATTGGAACTGTTACTTCGGGAACAATGTCGCCAATGATGAAAATTGGTATTGGAATGGCATACCTTTCTAAAGGTTATTGGAAAGCTGATACAGAAATTTTTGTAGTTATTAGAGATAAGCATATTAAAGCAAAAGTTGTAAAACTTCCTATTTATAAAGATTAGATAATTTTTCTTTAATAATTTTCAGCCCCTGTATTGTTAATAAACAACACTGGGGCTTTTTTATGGGGTCTTGTACTAAATTTAG
>DYMG01000071.1:0-7883 GCA_020721655.1 Paludibacter propionicigenes
ATTTAATCGAGCTTCGATTTAATTTTTAAAAAAGAAATTACCGGATAATGATCTGATAACTGAACTTTAGGGGAATTACATTTTATACACTCAAAACCATCATTATAAAATATGTAATCTATTCTGTATGACGGAAATGCACCATTATAAGTATTACCTATTCCATTACCGGCTTCAATAAAAGAATCGTTTAGTCCACTTACCATTTTATGATATGTATAAGAAATTGGAGTGTCATTAAAATCGCCACAAACAATTTTTTTAAATTTGCAATTTTTAATATTTTCCGATATTACATCTGCCTGCTCGGCTCTTAAACGAAAACCTACTGCTAATCGTGTAATTATATTTCTTGCTTTTACTACTTCTGCACTATCCACCTCAAAATTTAAGCTATCAACAAACTCATAATCAACAGGTTGAAACTTTATTGATTGTAAATGATTATTATAAACACGAACCGTATCGTTATTTATAAGCAAATCGGTATAAATACACATATTCGATGATTTTTCGAATGAAATTACCGATTTATTTATTATAGGATATTTTGAGAATGTTGCAATTCCAAACAATCTATTTTTGCTTACTTGGTGTGTTGATTGAATATGTGCATATTGAGTTTTTAACACCTCATTTTTAAGAAGTTCTATATTTTTTAAGTTATCTACATCGCTACTAAAAAATTCTTGAAAACAAATTATATCCGGATTTTCCGATTTAATGTATTCAAAATATTTATCTCTTAATTCCATATTATTTTTCCAAACATAATAATCGAATAAGCGAACGTTAAAAGTCATAACTTTTATTGTTTCTGTTGTTTCATTGTCGTTTTTAAAATTTAGCTGAACTAAATCGGTTAAATATGGCATTGATACTATTAAAAAAAACACATTTAAAAATATATGTTTTTTCTTTTTCCTAATTATCCAAATAGTTAAAAACAAAATAATTACAAAAACAAATATAGGAAAAACCATACCTATAATTGCTAAACTTACTATTAGGTTTGGGTTTATATATACTGACAATACCGAAGCTATTAGAAAAATAATTGCTACAATATTTAAAATAACTAATATGTGTTTTGCTATTTTTCTCACTTATAATTACTACTAGCTTTAAAAAGTTTTTCTTTTTCTTTTGCAGATAAACTGTCGTAACCCGATTTTGATATTTTTTCTAAAATAATATTTATTTCCTCCTGACTGGCAATTTTTTGTGCGTTATAATCCATATCTTTAGAATGGCTATATGTTGATGGGTTTGTATTTCTATAACTTACTTTCATTTTTGTTTTTCGTGAAAAAATTGTAAATATTTTATCTGCAAAGCTATCAAAACTTTTGGCTATATTTCTTCCTTTTTTAAACTGCACTATGTATAAATATCCGAATAAAACGCCTCCTAAGTGAGCAATATGCCCTCCAGCATTACCTCCAATTTGTCCATTTTCGCCCGAAATACTTATTACATCTAAAATAATATATGCAATTGCAATATATTTAAGTTTTACCGGGCCTATAAACATTAAGTGCATTACATTATTTGGAATATAAAAAGAAATTGCAACCACTACCGCCATAACCGATGCCGATGCCCCTAATGCTATTGCGTTTTGTTTATAGATATAGAATGCAGGAAAAATGTTGTAGAAAAAAATAAACATTGCAGCTCCAAAGATTCCGCCCAATAAATAAACACTAAGTAGCTGTTTTTGTGATAAATAGCTCAAAAATAATTTTCCAAACCAAAACAACACTAACATATTAAAGAGTATATGCAAAAAGCCTTCGTGCAAAAACATATAAGTTATTATTGTCCAAGGTTTAAACATTAAATCGTTTAAATTTGCAGGAACGGCAAGTACCTCAACAACAGAAAATGTTTTAATTTGAAGTAGTAGAATAAAAATATTAAATATATTTACAATTAAAAAAACAGCTAAATTAATGTATATTAACTTTGTAAGTGTGCTTCCTTGTTTGAAAGATTCTTTTATTTCGTCGAGTAAATTCATTAATATTTTTTTCTCTAATATTGTGCAAATATAAAAATCTTATGTGCTATTACAATGTTTGTAACAGTTTTTAACTTTGTTAACAATAACTAAATATCGATTTGATATGATTTTAGATTTATCTTAGAATTTTTCTTACAAATGCAACTGTAAAATATGCCATCAAAAACACACCAACAAAACCTTCTAATGCTGCAAAAAAACGATTTATCCCAATTGGGCTAATATCGCCATAGCCTATTGTTAAATAGGTTATTGCACTAAAATAGAGCGATTCGCCAATTTTTTTTATGAATGAGAAATTTGAATCATCAACGGTAAATTTGCCCAAATTTAAGAGTTGCATAATTACAAATATTAAACTAAATACAATGTAAGAAATTACCATGCTAAACAATACTCTTACCGGATTTGTTGCGTACAAACCAGCGTGGTCGAAAACTAACATTCTAAAATAATATGCTGGAAATCCCCAAATTTTATTAATAATACTTTTAGTTGCAAGGTTATGAAAAATTACTTTTTCTTCAAATCGTTTAAATTCTATATATGCTTTATCTTCCGAATCGTACTGCCCTATTTTACTAAAGTTTTCTTTTAAAATTAGAAACTGCTCTGCTTTTTCTTCTAATGTGGCATTTTGTTGATTTTTAATTATTTGATTCACATCATTTTTTTCCCAATCAATGTATATGCTACCAAGTAATCTTAAGCCTGAGAATGTAATATTTTGTATATTAACTGATTGTTTATATGGTTTTAAATCAATAATATCTCGTACTATTGCATCGGAAAGAATAAGGTTTGAGCATTTTTTAACTCGTAAATCGAAATAATTATCTAAGTGGCACGATTTAAACGATAGATTTTGAAAAACAGATCCACTAAAAATAGATAAATCTGAATTAAATATTGTACCATCAAAAATTAAATCTGTTTTTTCGTAAACAACGTTTACAAAATTTATTTTACCCGAGCCAAAAACTGTTTTTTTAAACGAAATTTTTCCATTACGTAATTCCGAGCCTTCAAAATCTACATCGCCACTGCCAAAAATTGTTTTATTAAAATTACATCTGCCTTCGCCAAATTCAACCATTCTAAAATCTACAAGCCCGTCGCCAAAATTTATTCGTTCAAAATCTATTATTCCTGTACCAAATTTTGAATAGTGAAAATCTACTTTTCCGTTACCAAATGTCGATATTTTAAAAGAAACGTTTCCTTCACTAAAATTTGAACTTACAAAACTTACATCGCCGTCGCCAAAATTTACATTTTCGAAACGTACTTTTCCTTTGTTGAAATTGCAGAACTGAAATTTTTTATTGCCTGTTTTAAATAGCGAATTATTAAATATTGTTTCCGTTTCTCCAAATGTTGCATTATCGAACGAAACGTTGCCATCATTAAAAAAACAGTACGAAAAATCGTTTTTTTGGCTTGCTAACAGTGCGTTTTTAAATTCTAATTTACCCTTAATAAATAGTGCGTTTTTAAACGATATGTTTTCGCTAATAAATTCTGCATTGCTAAAATTTGTTATAAATTGCGATTCAAAAACTGAGTTAATTGCCGAAAAATTAGCCAATTTAACAACCTCATTTTCTGCAATTTGATTGTTTGTTCTAAATTCTTCTAACGAAAAATTTTCTATATAGCAATCATCAATATTTATATTTTCCGAATTCTTTATTTTGTTATAAATTTCTTCGGTACTTGCAAAACCAAATTCTTGATAGTATATTTCTTTTTTATAGCCATCATAAAAAGTTATAGCTACAGTATTTTCAAATTTAACACCGGAAGAATTTGTAAATTCTTTATATTTAATTTTTGTTTTGTATGTCGAAAATTCGGAAATCATATTTAATATTCAGTTTTATTTTCCATTTTATCCCACAACTCAAAAACACTAACAGCCTCTTTTTGAAGCATTTGTGTAGTTTTTAGTTTTCTTTTTTCAAAAGGCAAATCTATTTCGTTGTAAATAAATTCATCGTCGAAACCAATATTTTTAGCATCGGTTTTATTTGCTGCAAAGTAAAGTTTATCTATTCGAGCCCAGTAAATTGCACCTAAACACATTGGGCAGGGTTCGCACGATGAGTATATTTCGCAACCCGACAAATCGAAAGTATTTAGTTTCTTTGTAGCCATTCTAATTGCATTTACCTCAGCATGGGCAGTTGGGTCGTTTGTATTTGTTACCGAATTTCCGGTTGCAGCAATAATTTCCCCGTCTTTAACAATCACAGCCCCAAATGGTCCGCCTCCTTTTTGTAAATTTTCTTTAGAAATTTTAATCGCTTGGCGTAAAAATTCTTCTTGTTTCTCCATTTATTTGTATTTTTCAATAAAATTAACAATTATTTTTCATTTATTTACAAAATAAAATTGTGTAAATTTTATTTTTTTAATATATTGCATTGTTTGTTTTTTAAAGAAAAAAAAGTAACCACATAACTTCACAAAATATTTTAACAATGTTAAAACAAGGATTACAACAAAAATTATCGCAAAAATTATCGCCTTTGCAAATTCAAATAATTAAATTGTTAGAATTACCTACAATTGAATTAGAACAACGAATAAAAAAGGAAATTGACGATAATCCTGCATTAGAAGTAAATTACGAAAGCGAAAAAGATGAGCAGGAAGACCAAAATAATGATGATAGCGACAATTTTTCATTAGACGATTATTTGAATGGGAATGATATTCCTTCGTACAAACTTTTAACTAAAAACTATTCGGTAAACGACAAACATTTTGATATGCCAAGCGTATCTGGTATTGATTTTAAAGAATCGCTAATTATTCAATTAGGTTTAAAAGACTTAAATGATGAGGATATAAATTTAGCAAAATATTTAATTGGCAGTTTAGACGACGATGGTTTTTTACGCCGAGAAATTGAAAATATTGTCGACGATTTAGCTTTTAATGCAAATATTAACACAACAGAAAAACATCTTGAAGGTTTATTAAAAATTATTCAAAGTTTCGATCCTGCAGGTGTTGGAGCTAGAAATTTACAAGAATGTTTATTATTACAGCTAAAACGAAAAGAAGATGCACATTCTAAAAACAACAGTTTAGCCATAACAATTGTAAATGATTTTTTCGATGCTTTTACAAAAAAACATTACGATAAGATTACCAAAAAATTAGATATTTCTGATGAAAAACTCAAAGAAATTGTATCCATAATAACCAAATTGAACCCAAAACCGGGTGGAGCTTACTCCGACCCCTCTGTAAAAATTCAGCAACATATTATTCCCGATTTTATTCTTGAAAACGAAAATGGAAATTTAATTTTATCGTTAAACTCATCAAGTATTCCGGAATTAAATGTTAGTCGGTCTTATGCCGAAATGCTTACCGATTATAGTAAAAACCATAAAAACATAAGTAAAGACCATAAGCAAGCCGTAAGTTTTATTCGTCAGAAATTAGATTCTGCAAAGTGGTTTATTGATGCCATTAAACAACGCCAAAACACTCTTTTAGTTACTATGAATGCAATTATTGAATTTCAAAAGAAATATTTTTTAACTGCCAACGAATCGTTTTTAAAACCTATGATTTTAAAAGATATTGCAGAAATAACTAATTTAGACATTTCCACCATTTCTAGAGTAGCTAATAGTAAATATATACAAACAGATTTTGGCGTATTTTTGCTTAAAACTTTTTTCTCTGAAGCTATGTACACAACTGATGGTGAGGAGATTTCATCGAGAAAAATAAAAGCTGTTATTAAAGATGTTATTGATTCTGAAGATAAAAAAGACCCATTAACAGACGATGCTTTAACAGAAGAATTAACAAAAAGTGGCTACAAAATTGCTAGAAGAACGGTTTCAAAATATAGAATTCAACTTAATATTCCTGTTGGTAGGTTGCGTAAAGAGTTGTAATTTTTTTCGATAATACTATTCGCCCCATTGTTTAGCTCCAGATACAAAGCCCATTTTATCAATAACTTTATCAACAATTGTGTTTAATAGTTCGTCAATGGTTTGTGGTTTATTATAAAAAGATGGACTTGCAGGTATAATTAAACCTCCTGCATCGGAAATAATTTTTAAGTTATTTAAATGTATTGAGCTTAATGGTGTTTCGCGAGGAACAATAATTAAATTTTGGCGTTCTTTAATTATTACATCGGCAGCACGAGAAATTAAATCGTTTGAAATTCCATTTGCTATTCTGCCAATTGTACCCATTGAACATGGAATAATTACCATTGTGTCGTATTTTGCTGAACCAGAGGCTATTGGCGAGAACAGGTTTGTGTTTTCGTATATTCTAAAATATGTTTCTGTTAATTTAGAATTTAGTTCGTAATTCCAAACTTGTTTTCCTGCTTCGCTAAAAACCACTTCTATATTTTTAATTTCTTGTGTATAATTTTCTAATTTTTCAATTAGTTTTTTTGCATAAATAGAGCCACTAGCACCTGTAATTGCAATAATTATTTTTCTGGTTTTCATTTTTCTGGTTTTCAGAAAAAAAAAGGCTAATCAATTTGATAGCCTTCTTTTTTCAAATATTTTTACTTTAAAATCGCCCCATTTCGCCAGTGTTATAAACTCCACTTTTAAGTTTTTCACTACATTTGGTAAATGCATTGATTGTGTATTTAACATCGTCTAAAGTATGTACTGCTGTTGGAATTAAACGCAACAAAACTACGTCTTTTGGCACAACAGGGTAAATTACACCAGAACAAAATACTCCATAATTTTCGCGTAAATCCATCATTAAATTAGAAGCTTCTTCTGGTCCACCTTTCATATAAACCGGAGTAACAGGCGAATTAACTAAACCTAAATCGAAACCAGCCTCTCTTAAACCTTTTTGAAGAGCATTTACAATTGTCCATAAGTTTTCGCGAAGTGAGTGTTCAGATTTTAGTAGTTCTAAGCGTTTTAAACCGCCTTTTACCATAGGCATTGGTAATGATTTTGCAAAGATTTGCGATCTCATTGTGTAATGTAAGTATCCAATAATAGGCTCAGATGCTGCTATAAATGCTCCTATTCCTGCCATAGATTTGGCAAAAGTTGAGAAGTATAAGTCTATTCCGTCTTGAACACCAAAGTGTTCGCCTGTTCCTGCACCCGTTTTACCCATAGTTCCAAAACCGTGAGCATCGTCAACTAAGAAACGGAAGTCGAAATCTTTTTTAAGTGCTACAATTTCGTCAAGTTTACCTAAATCGCCCATCATACCATAAACACCTTCGGTAATTACTAAAATTCCACCATTTGTTTCGGCTGTTCTATTTTTAGCAAATCCTAACATTTTTCGACATTTATCAATATCGTTGTGTGGGTATGAAAAACTTTTTCCACCTTTTGCTTTGTGTATAAAAATACCGTCCATAATGCTTGCGTGGCATTCCGAATCGTAAACAATTACGTCGTTTCTATCAACCATTGCATCAATAATAGACATTATTCCTTGATATCCGTAATTTAGTAGATAACCAGCAGGTTTGTCAACAAATTCGGCTAATTTTGTTTCAAGTTCTTCGTGAGCTGAAGTTTGCCCTGTCATCATTCTAGCTCCCATTGGGTAAGCCATACCATATTCTTTTGCAGCTTCGGCATCAGCTTTTCTAACTTCTGGGTGATTTGCAAGCCCTATATAGTTATTTAAACTCCAGTTTAATACTTCTTTGCCTCTAAACATCATTCTAGGTCCAAGCTCGCCTTCTAATTTTGGAAATGCAAAATAGCCATGAGCCTTGCTCGCGTATTGTCCCAAAGGACCTTTGTTATGTAATCTTTTTTCGAATAAATCCACAGTGTTTTTTTTATAGATTATTAAGCAAAATTAATCATTT
>DYMG01000071.1:7983-12890 GCA_020721655.1 Paludibacter propionicigenes
CATTTTCAAAAGATTACCCAAATAATGTTAACTTTATGTTTATAGTTTGTATTGTTTAACTTTTAATTCTATTTTCTTTTAAACCATTTCATAAAAGCAAGTCCGTCTGTATCAGAGCCTTCGAATAAAAGTGATACAAAAAACATTTGGTTATTTATTTTTTTTATTGAGTTTGTATATTGTGTGTTGTCGTAAACTAACATATTGTTAATTCCAAATACATATTTTGCTTCAATTGCAAATTTAAAGTATTGTAAAAAAAAGTCGTTGCCTAAACCTATCTCATAATTAATAATATTGCTTGTAAATCTAATTTTAGGTTTGTCTTTTTCGTCTATTTTCTTTTGTGCTGCCAAGTCGTATTTATAACTTAATCCTGCTATAATATATGCTCTATAATTATTAATTCTTTCCGATTTTAATTGTAATAATAGTGGGAAATCGAGATAAGTGCTTTCTATTTGCATAATTTTTTCGTAAAACACAGAGCCATCATAAACAATATAGTTCATATTTCGTTGTCCGAAATTTAAACCGGGTAAAAACCTAACACCCCAGTATTTATTAATGTTGTAATTTACTACAATGTTTATATTAAATCCGGGCATTGCTTGTGCTTCTACCGAAAATATTGAATCTACACTTAAAAATTGGTCTGAATTTACAATTAATGCGTCTGTTCTATTGAAACCTAAAGCCATTCCAAAATGCAATTTTACAACATCATATTTTGGTAAATTTAAAGGTTTTAATTTTTGCGAATAAGCACAAAAAAAATAAAAAAGCAAACTTATTAAAACAACTATTTTTTTCACTAAGTACTCTAACTAATTTTTTGCTAAATTATTATAAATATCAATAATTGTTTGTATTTAAAATAAATTTTAATTTTTTACCGAAAAGTCTAAAGCAAACGCAATAGAAATAATCGATAAAATTAATTACATTTGCAAAAATTAAAAAAAATGGAATCAATTACAATTTTATGGATAATTTTTATTGTGTTATCCACAGGTCTTTTTTTGTTCGACCTTAGTCTTTCTAAACGTGCAAAAGAAGTTACTCAAAAAGAATCGATACTACTAAGTGCTTTTTGGGTTTTAGTTTCTATGGGCTTTGGTTTAATTATCTATTATTTTTTAGGATCGGTAAAAATGATTGAATTTTATACTGGTTACATTATAGAGTACACTCTTTCTATGGATAATATGTTTGTATTTTTACTGATATTTACGTATTTTTCAATTCCTAAAAAGTACCAACCTAAAATATTAACTTGGGGCATAATTGGAGCAATAGTTTTGCGTTTAATTTTCATTTTTGCTGGTGTTGAATTACTTTTAGCTTTCCATTGGTTGTTTTATGTTTTTGGTGGAATTTTAATTCTTAGTGCACTTAAAATGGCTTTTCAAAAAGAAGGAGAAATACACCCTGAAAAAAACCCTATGATTAAACTTCTTGGAAAATTTGTGCCTATTAGTAGTGAAGTTAACACATCAAAATTTTTCATTAAAAAAGATAATGTTAAATATGCAACTCCTCTTTTTGCTGCTTTAATTGTTATTGAAACTAGCGACTTAATTTTTGCTGTTGACTCCATTCCTGCTGTTTTAGCTGTTTCTACCGATAAATTTATTGTTTACACTTCTAATGTGTTTGCAATTGTTGGACTGCGTTCGTTATATTTCTTCTTATCGTCTCTATTAGAATATTTCAGATTTCTAAAAATTGGTATCTCAATTATATTGTTTTTTGTTGGTGTTAAAATGATTATTGCCGATTTTTATCATATTTCGCCAATAGTTTCGTTAATTGTAATTATTGGAATTATCTCATCATCAATACTTTTATCGATTGTAATAAAAGAAAAACCAAAAACTTTAAAACAATAGTATATTTTTGCTAAAGTTTAATAAAATGACTAAAATTTCAGAAATAATTGGGGTATTAGAAAAATTTGCTTCAAGTTCTTTTTCAGAAAGTTACGACAATACTGGCTTGTTAGTTGGCAACTTAAACAATGAGGTTTCATCGGTTTTAATTACAATAGACGTAACCGAACAAGTTGTTTATGAAGCCATTAAAACAAATTCAAATTTAATTATTGCACACCACCCAATTATTTTTAAAAGCTTAAAAAAATTAACAGGAAAAACCGAAGTTGAAAGAGTTGTTATGTTAGCAATAAAAAACGACATTGCAATTTATGCCGGACACACAAATTTCGACAATATTATTGATGGTGTAAATTCTAAAATTTGCAAAAAATTAAATTTAGAAAACTGTAAAATTCTTACACCTAAAGAAAATACTATTTTAAAATTGGTAGTATTTGTTCCTGAAACACATTTAGAAAAGCTACAAGACGCTGTTTTTAGTGCAGGAGCCGGACATATTGGCAATTACGACAAAACTAGTTTTAACACCGAAGGAATAGGTACTTTTCGTGGAAATGAAAACACTAACCCATTTTTAGGCAAAAAAGGCATACAAAGTTTTGAAAAAGAAATTCGTTTTGAAACAATTTTTCCTGCAAATATTGAAAATGCAGTAATTAGTGCAATTTTAAAAATACACCCTTACGAAGAAATTGCCTACGATATTATTCCTCTTAAAAGCACAAATAACAACATAGGTACAGGAATTATTGGCGAACTACAAAACGAAATTTCTGAAATTGAATTATTATCTCTTGTTAAAACAAAATTCAATACCAAATGCATAAAACACACAAATCTAAAAAATAAAAAAATAAAAAAAATTGCAGTTTGTGGGGGCTCTTGTAGCTTTGCAATAAAAAGTGCAATACTACAAAATGCCGATGCTTTCATTACATCTGATGTTAAATATCACGAGTTTTTTGATATTGAAAATTCCTTATTTTTATTAGATATTGGACATTTTGAAAGCGAACAATATACAAAAGAATTATTTTATGAAATACTTACAGAAAATTTTAGTACTTTTGCAGTCAATTTATCAAAAATAAATACGAATCCAATAAATTATTATTGTTAGTATGAGCATAAAAGAAAAAGTAGAAGATAAAAAAGGTTTTTCTGTAGAAGAAAAACTAAGAGCATTAAACAACCTTCAAGTTGTTGATTCTAAGATAGATAAAATAGGAATCTTAAGAGGTGAATTACCTTTAGAAGTACAAGATTTAGAAGACGAAGTTGCAGGCTTAGAAACAAGAGAAGGCAATTTTAAAAAAGAAATTGTTGAATTAGAAACTATTATCAGTAACAAGAAAAAAGAAATTAAAGAATCGGAAACTCTTCTTACTAAATATAATGAGCAACTAAAAAACATAAAAAATAACCGAGAGTACGACTCTTTAACAAAAGAAATTGAATTTCAAAACCTTGAAATTGAATTAAATACAAAAAAAATTAAAGAGTTTTTTGCTCAAATTGAAGCAAAAAATATTATTATTGCCGAAGCCAATTCAAAACTTAACGATTTAAAAATAAGTTTAGAAGAAAAAAAGAACGAATTAGATAGCATAGTTAAAGAAACTCAAAAAGAAGAAGAAGAACTAAAATTAGAATCTATACAAATTGCATCAACAATTGAAGATCGATTGCTTTTTGCATACAAACGCATAAGAAACAATGCAAGGAATGGTTTAGCAGTTGCTACAATTGAAAGAGGTGCTTGTGGAGGCTGCTACAATCAAATACCACCACAACGCCAGTTAGACATAAAATCGCGTAGAAAAATTATAGTTTGCGAATACTGTGGACGAATTTTAGTTGATGAGAAAATTAATTTTAGCTTGTTAGAAATTGAACAAATGCAAAACAACTCTGTTGAAGTTGAAGAAATAACAAAGCCAAAAAGAAAAAGCAGAAAAACAGAATCGGAAGTTGAATAAAAAATACTTTTTTAAAAAAAATTACTTGAATTTAGGATTTATAAAATAGTCTAAACTATTTTGTAAATTTTCAATAGCTTGTCCCGATTTTAATCGGGAGTTAATGCCAATAATACTTGAAAATAGTCCAATAAAACAAAATTGGACTATATTGAAACAGAACGTACTTTTAAGAAACGAGGATTTACAAGGCTTTGCTGCTAATTTTTTTTGACTTCTGTAGCTCCGTTTTCATAATATCCTTAAAATAAATGTGTCCCTATTATTATTTATAATTTCATTTGTATTGCTATTTGTTGGTGGAATAATAATGAGCTATTTACTTAGTTTATATGAATAATCAAAAAGCCCGGACTTGCCGAGCTTTTTGATTTATCTGTTTTTCCATAACTCTAGGTCACGGCTTGTATGCAATACAGCCGAAATGATTATGGTTTTATTTTTCTCATCAATTGTAAAGTGAACCATAAACGGGAACACGTTTAAAACTGCAGTTCTTACACCATCGTAACGGACATTTGAAGCTTTTGGGTTTTGCCTTATAAAGTTGACTTTTTCACGGACTTCTGCAGTAAATCTTTTGCCAAGCCCTTCTTGACAGTTGCTATACCATAAGGCAGCTTCCCGAATATTTTCTTTTGCAAGGGGCAGGATTATAGATTTATGCATTACAGTTCTTTTTCAATATCGTCCATAGCAGCATCAAAGTCCAAAGCGGAACTTGGGTTTTTCTTGTAATCATCAAGGCGTTGCCTTACCAAATTTTTGTGCCATTCGGGAATGTCGATATCTTCTCGCTCAATATCCTTGTATTTGTTTTTAAGGTCATTCCACTCATTAATGGGAATGAAAACACCCGTTGTTTGCCCTTTGCTGTCTGAAATATACTGTAGGTTCATAATCGTTTAAATTTAAGAAGATTTTAAAAAACCACTTAGTTTAAAATCAATAAAACAAAGATACAAAAAATATCCAAAAAAAGCATTTGTAAAAACCAATTTTAAAACATAACTTTGCTATATGTCTAATT
>DYMG01000072.1 GCA_020721655.1 Paludibacter propionicigenes
TTTAAACCGATACTAAAATTTATAGCGTAATTGAACTTTTATTTCCGATTTTTTATTGCCTTCAATTTCGGTAAGTCCTGAACTAATAATGTTTCTATCGGTATAAATTGTTTGTGCAAAACGAACCCAAACGTCTAAGTTTTGAATTATATTTTGTTTTATAACAAAATAATATCGCATTCCTTTTCCGTAGTATGCTGGCACCGAAAAAGCGTATAAAACGTCGCTTTCGTAGGCATATATTCTCGAATCGTAGTCGTAAGTGTCGAAAAAAGCTAATCGGGCAGAAATTGTTGTTTTTGTTTCGTTTGGTTTAAACGATATGTCTTGATAAATTAAATATCCTTTCGATGTTGGGTCTGTGCTGTTGTTGTATATTACTTTTTCAAATCTGTTTTTGAGGGTTATTTTATCATTTAATTTGTATGATATGCTAAATCTGTATCTAAGTTTGTTTATGTTGGCAATTTCTTTAACGCCTTCTATTTGTTCGCTAATATCTTGACTTTTAATTTCTTGACGTAAGTATGCTAATATTGTAAAATTTCTTAGTGGATTATATTCTGCTTGTAAAAAATAATCAAATCCGTTTGATGGTCCGGTAATTCTATATTTCATCCAGTTAAACTGATATGAATCCCAGTATGCCGAAATTTTTACCGAATTTATTGGATAAAACACAACTCCGTTGTAAAGACCTGTTTCGTTAGATGTTGTAGAGCCTTCTACAAAAGCATTTGAGTATAACCCTACGTATTTTTTGCTGTAATTTCTGTAAAGTACAGAATAGTAAAGTTGGTCAACTATTTTAACGTTAACTCCAGAAATGAAAGCAGAGTTTAAATTTTTATCTAAACTATATTCTCCAAAAAAATAAAATTTACTTAAATTTAGTTGGTAATCTGCTCCTATGTTATAACTATTTGTTCCTGCAAAGTTGAATATTTTATATGGTGTTGTGGTAGGTATTATTGGTGTTGAGTAGTTCATATAAACTCCAGTTACGCCAATTTTAAGTTTTTGAAATGAATACGATGCGTTTCCGCCAAAAGCTTGTTCGTTTATTGTGTTTTTCTTTGCTAAACCCGATAAAGTGGAATGGTAGTTTACTGTTAATAAAGAGTTTGCGTAATCTTCGGTTGTTTCAAATGTATCTGTTTGTAAGGTACCGTCTATTTGTCGGTTTGAGTAAAATGTTGAAAAATTCCAATTTTTTTTGCCAATTGTTATTGCTCCGCCTCTAAAAAATTCTAATTCGTTTGTTGATGAGTATTTTCGTATGCCTTGTAGAGTTTTCATTGTATTTAAAACATTGCTCGATTTCCCAAACGATAAACCTCTGTTTAGTGTTAAGCCTTGTCCAAATTGTGCTAAAAAATCGCCAATAACAATTTTTTTCACTATTCCAATGTCGTTTATTTGCAAAAACGACGAGTAATAATCGAATCCATTTTTTTGTGTTCCTTTAAAAAATTCTTCTCCGGCTTCTTTTTTTGCTGTAATGCCAAAATTTATTTTTTTCGAATATTTGTAATTGTATTTTGCATATATAATATATGGACTTCCTAAATAGTTATTACTTTCTGTTTTTAAACTGTCGGGCACAAAATATCCGGCTTGGTCTTCTATAACTCTTTGTGTTCTAAGAAATATTGAATTTTTTCCGTATTTTATAGCGTTTTTAACAGAAAAAGTTTTTTTTGCTTCCGAAATATTTGTGGTTACAAAAGGGATTAAGTTTAATATTATGTCGTTTGTAAAGCCTTTTATTAACTGAAGTTCATATATTGAGTAAATATTTCCGTATTTTTCCCTATAATCAAGCAATTGTTTTATTTGGAAATTATTTATAAAGTATAGTTTTTCTAAATCTTCTGTTGTACAGCTATTTAGGTCTATAGGGTTTTGAGAGTAGTTTAGAAGTTGGTCGTACAGAGTGGTATAATCTATGTCGGCATCTACTGTTGAAGCAATGTTTTCAATAATTGTTTCTATTGAGCTATTGTTATCTTCATCAATTTGAGCATTTACATAATTGATTATTAGTACAAAAAATATTATAATGTATTGCTTCATTTATTCTTTGTTGAAATTGTACACCATTGTAATGAAGGGCGAATAACCTAAGTAAGAATGGTATGAAAAGGCAAAATCGATATTTATTTTTGATGTTCTGTATCCTGCACCAAAACTAATTAGAGAATTATTGCTTGAAATACCTGCACGAGCTACAAATTGTTGTGCTAAGTTAAATTCTAAGCCAGCTCTAAAAATAAAAGGGTAATCAACATCTTTAACTATTTCTGTGCTAAGCATAGCAAAATTATCGAAAATATAGCTTGCTCCAACTTTAAAAATTGTAGGAATACGTTCGGTATGTCCTGAATTATTAAATTTACTCATTGTGGGGTTGTAAACGTGAGCTCCTATTAATAGGTACTTTGTTGGTTTAGAGAGTATTCCTAATTCCGAAACTGCCATTCCGCTACTTCCGTAATCTTGAGCTAATTTTGTGTATAGGTAGTTAATTTGTATTCCTGCGGCAAAGTATTCGCCAAAACTTTTACCAAACGAAATACCTGTCTCAATGTTGCTATAAGTAGAATATCCAAAATGATTGAATTTTAAACCAAATGTACCCGATTTTGTGGCAAAAGCACCGGCTAAAGATTTATATCCTAAACTTCCAGCTAAAAACCGGTTTTCGTAATGTAATCCAATTGCCGAATTTGTTACAAAACCTAATGCTGCCTGATTGTTATTTACTGCCCAAATATCTGTTAGTGTAGCCGAAGTATTGCCCATTGCAGAGCTTCTTGCACCTAAAGAATATAAGTTCTCGTTTTGAGCTACTAACGAAAAAAAGCTGATAAATAAAAGGGAAAATATTAGTTGTTGCTTGTTCATTTTCAATTTTTATTTGATTGGCTAAATTAAAGTAAAATCATTTAATTTGAAAGGAATATTTAGTTTGGTTGATAAATATATATTACTTAGTTATAGTTTTAAAAAATGAAAAATAATATATTGTAAATTAAGAAGTTGTGTTTTTCCATTTATATTATATTTATGTTGATAAACTTTTTAAAAACATTTAAAATATTTTATTTTATTAATACTCTTTTTTTTATTTTTAGCTGATTTTAAAAAAAATAAAAATGAAAGCATTAAAAAAGAGCTTAAAATACTTTGGCATATTAGTATTAGTGGTACTTGTAGCACTAATTTCAACACCATTTATATTTAAAGGAAAACTAATTGAAATAACAAAAAAGCAAATAAATGAACAAGTAAATGCAAAAATAGAATTTGACGAATTCGACCTTTCTATTTTCAGAACGTTTCCAAATTTGCTTTTTGAAATTAACAATGTAAAAGTTAGCGGTATTGGTAATTTTGAAAAAGACACACTGCTAAATATGGAAAAACTTTCTGCCAAAGTTGATATTATGAGTGTAATGAGCGAAAATATTAAAATTATTGGCATTTCAATAGACAATATGAAAGTAAATGCCATTGTTTTAGCAGATAGTTCTGCAAATTGGGATATAACAAAAGAAAGTGCAACAGAAACAGCTCAAACAACCACTGAACAAGAAAGTGGCAATTTTAACTTAAATTTAAAATCGTTTGAAATTAACAATTCCGATATTAATTATACTGATAACACATCTGATATGTCGGCTAAAATTAATGGATTAACATTTGCATTAAGTGGCGATTTAGGAGCCGAAACAACAACCTTGTCAATAAAATCATTAATTAAAGAACTTACATTTAAACAAGAAGGTGTAAACCTAATAAACAAAGCACAAACAGAATACAATGCCGACATAAAAGCCGATATGGTAAATTCTAAATATACTTTCGACAAAAACATGCTTAAATTGAATAACTTAGAGTTAGCTTTTGAGGGTTTTGTTCAATTAATGGAAAACGAAGATATTAATTTAGATATTAAATTTAATACTAAAAAAACAGATTTTAAGAGCCTATTGTCTTTGATTCCAGTTGTTTACACAAAAGATTATGAAAAAGTTAAAACAAATGGTAATTTTGAATTAAATGGTTTTGCAAAAGGAATTTATGGCGAAACACTAATGCCAGCTTATAACGTAAACTTAAAAGTTGCAGATGCAATGTTTAAGTACCCAGATTTGCCAGCATCGGCAACAAACATTCAAATAGACTTAAACATTAATAATAAAGACGGACAGGAAGATAATACCATAGTAGATTTGAAAAAATTTCATGTAGAATTAGCAGGAAATCCTATAGATTTAAAATTACTAACTAAAACACCAATTTCCGACCCTTATATTGATGGAAACATAATAGCAAAAATAGATTTCGATAAACTAAAAACAGTAGTGCCTTTAGAAGATATGGAAATGAAAGGAATGTTAAACTCAGATGTTTCGTTTAATGGAAATATATCAACAATAGAACAAGAAAAGTATGAAGAATTTAAAGCACAAGGAACAATAATATTAACAAATTTCTTGTACAAAACAACCGATTTTGATAAAGAAGTATTAATAACAAATGCTGAATTAGAATTTACACCAAAATATTTATCACTAAATAAATTTGTAACAAAAATAGGCAAAACCGATATTTCGGCAACAGGACAAATACATAATTTTTTATCGTATTATTTTAAAGATGACTTGTTAAAAGGCGATTTTACAATAAATTCAACACTTATAGACTTAAATGAGTTTATGTCTGAAACAGACCAAACAACAACACAAACAGCACAACCAACAAGCACACAACAAGCTGAACAACAAGAAAGTAGTGTAATAGAAATACCAAAAAATATCGATTTTAACCTAAGCACAAACATAACAAAATTGCTATACGACAAATATGTAATAGAAAATGTATTGGGAAAAATAAGCATGAAAGAAGGCATAGCATCAATGGATAATTTAAAAATGAATATGCTCGACGGAAGCCTTAACCTTAGCGGAAACTATTCAACTGCCGATATTACAAAACCAAGCGTTAAATTTGCAATGGATTTAGTAAATTTCGACATTAAAAAATCGTACGAAACCATTGATATGATTAAAGAATCTGCACCAATAGCTAAAAATTGCAGTGGGAAATTCTCAATGAAATTTGATTTTGAATCACTTTTAGACGACTCTCTTTCTCCTGTAATGAAAACTGTAAATGGTGGTGGCGAGTTATCATCAAAAAATATTACAATAGATAATTCCGATATTTTTAAAAAATTATCTGGTCTTTTAAATAACGACAAGTATAAAAACATTCAGTTAGCCGATTTGAAAATAAAATTTAAAATTAAAGATGGGAATATTGAAGTGGAACCATTTAATACAAAAGCAGGAAAAACAGAATTTGAAATTGGCGGAAAACAAGGAATAGACCAAAGTTTAGATTTTAAAATTAACCTTAAAATACCTCGTTCCGAAATTGGAGCTCAAGCTAATCAGTTGGTTAATGGTTTATCGGCTTTAGCCGGAGCAAATGGTGTAAACATTAATTTAAACGAAATTATTAATATAAACGGATTGATAACCGGAACAATTCAAGACCCAAAAATTTCTTTAGACTTAAAAAGCCAAGCAAAAGATGCTATACAAGATGTGAAAGAGCAAGTAAAAGAAAAAGTGAAAGAAGAAGTTGATAAAGCAAAAAAACAAGCAATTGAAGAAGCAAAAAAACAAGCCGAAAAAATAATCAATGAAGCAACAGCACAAGCCGAAAATATTAAAAAAACAGCACAACAAACAGCCACAACAGTACGCTCTGAAGGTAAAAAATCTGCCGATTTAATTAGAAGCGAAGCAGTTAAACAAGGCGATAACCTAATTAAGCAAGCTGGAGCAAATCCAATTAAAAAAGCAGTAGCAAAAGAATCGGCAAAACAAATTAAAATAGAAGCCGATAAAAAAGCCGCAAATGTAGAAGCCGAGGCAAATAAAAAAGCAAATAACATTGTTACTGAAGCTAATAAACAAGCCGACAATGTTATTAAAACAGCTAAAACAAAAGCCGATAAATTAATTAAAGACGCAGAAAATGCTTAGTTTTTTAAAACTAAGCATTTAATAATAAATATGTTATCAAAATGAAGTATTTTATATTTTTTGTTTTTATTGCAAACTCATTATTTTCTCAAAATAATTGTCCTGAATTAAATAATAAAAAGGCATTAAAAAATTACGAATTAGGTTTGCTAAAATACAAATCAAGCCAATCTAAAGACAAAGCCGAAGGTTACAATTATTTATTAGAAGCAATTAAAAACGACGAAAAATTTTTTCCAGCCAGCTACGAATTAGCCGAGATAAACACATTTAAAGCCGTCTTCGCAGACGATAATACAGCACTTGAGCTATATAACAACAAATCAATAGAATACTATAAAAAAAGCATAATTGGTTGCGAAAGTTATATGAATTTCGACGCTCAATATAAGTTAGGTTACATTTATTACAACAAAAAAGAATATGAAAAAGCATTAGAATATTTAACAATTTTTGTAAATAACGGACAAAAAAATCAAAGCTACTTACAAGGCAAAAAAATGTATGAGCATTGCCAAAAATACATCGATTTAATAACAAATCCGGTTTCCTACAATCCTGTTAAAGTGGAAGGTGTGAATTCGCCAAGCGATGAGTTTTTGCCACTAATTTCACCAGATGGGGAATTTATGTTTTACACAAGAAAATATCAAAAACAAGAAAAAAACGATATAACTTCAAAATATGTTAACGAATTTACTTACAGTAAAAGAAGCAACGATATTACTGAAAAAAATCCAAAATTTTCTACCGGTTTTATAATGCCCCCACCATTCAACAAAGGATACGACCAAGGTGCTATAAGCATTTCAATTGATAATAATAATTTGTATTTAACTGTTTGCAAGGATATTAAAAGCAGAAACGGCTCTGGAGTTTATACAAATTGCGACATATACTCATCTAAGTTAATTAACGATGAATGGACAGAGCCTATTAACTTGGGTGCAAACATTAACGGACAATACACTTGGGAAAGCCAACCATCTATTTCTGCCGACGGAAAAACATTGTTTTTTGCAAGTATGCGACCAACAAACATCAATTTTAATGTTGACGACCCAAAAACATATAATGTAGATATATACTCATCAACAAAAGACAAAGACGGAAATTGGCAACAAGCCATTAATTTGGGAAAAATAATAAACACACAAGGAAACGAAAAATCGCCTTTTATGCACTCCGACAGTCAAACACTTTATTTTTCTTCTGATGGCTTACAAGGAATTGGCGGTTACGATATTTTTTATTCTAAAAGAAATGAAGATTATACTTGGACTGAACCAAAAAACATAGGTTACCCAATAAACACAGCACAAGATGAAATAGGATTAATTGTTAGCACAAATGGTGAAAAAGCATACTTTTCATCAAACAAAATTGGGAAAAGTACTGGCTACGATGTTTATTCTTTTGATTTGTACGAAGAAGCACGACCAAAAAAAGTGCTTTTTGCAAAAGGAGAATTAAAAGACGAAGATGGAAAAATAATAGCTGGTGCAAAAATTGAAGTAAAATCAATAAAAACAAACAAAATAACCGAAGGTTTGGTCGATGATGTTTCAGGAAAATACGCAATTGCTGTTGCTGTAGAAGAAAACGAAGATTTACTTATGACAGTAAAAAAAGATGATTACGCCTTTACATCGGCATATCTTAAACCAAGAACAGGAGAACTTTTAACGGCTCCGGTTAAAATAAATTTTGAAATGAAACCTATCGAAATTGGTAAAGAAGTACAAATTAACGATATTCATTTTGCAACAAATTCTTCTTTGTTCGATAAAGAAAGTATGATTGTTTTAAACAGTTTTATAGAATTTTTGAATACAAACCAAAGGGTTAAAATTGAAATTCAAGGACATACCGACAATGTTGGAGATGCAAAAGCTAATTTGGAACTTTCTAAAGAAAGAGCTAAAGCCGTGCGCGATTATATTGTTATAATGGGTATCGATTCTTCAAGAATTACAAATTATAAAGGTTTTGGGCAAACAAAGCCAATATCATCAAACAATACGGAAGAAGGCAGAGCTAAAAACAGAAGAACTGAGTTTGTTATTGTTGGAAAATAAACTTATACTAATTTTATTTGTAAAATTTAAGCAAAGTGTTTTCCTGATTTTCCCAATTTAATACATTCTTAGCATTTTTAGTATTTGTACTATATTTTAGAAGTAACTCGTTGTTGTTTAGTATGTTATTTAGTTGCTTAGAAATTCCTTTTTCAGAATAATCTGTTACTATTTCGCCAACTTCGTATTCTTTAACAATTTTAGCCATTTCTGGTAAATTTGACACTAAAACAGGAATTTCGGCATTAATATAATCGAATAATTTATTGGGTAATGCGTATTTGTAATTAAATCCAATATTTTCTTCTAAAGAAATACCAATACTTGCATTAATAGTATATTTATAAAGTTTTTCAAAAGAAATTTGACCAATAAATTCAATTTTGTTCGATAAATTGTTTTTAATTGTAAGCTGTTTTAGTTGGGTTTCAATATCACCGGAACCAATAATTTGTAATTTGGCATTTTCTATATTTTTCATTGCTAAAATTATTGTTTCTAAGCCTCTTCCAATATTTAATGCTCCTTGATAAATTATAATTTTTTCGTTTTTAATATGGTTTGTAACATCTAATTTAAAAGGAAAATTAAAAATTAAACCCATATTTATATCATATAATTTTTTGTATTCGTTGGCAATTTCTGGGGAAACTGTATAAGAATATTTAATTTTTGGTAGTATGTGTTTTTCTATTGATAGCCAAAAATTTTTAACTTTTGGGCGGTTCACTAATTCAGGAACTTCTGTGAAAAATTCGTGGCTATCGTAAACTATTTTTTTTCTTTTAATTACCGATAATAAATAATTTGCAGGCAATGAATCTAAATCGTTAGAATTTAAAATGTCGAAATTTTTAAAAAGTAAATAAAAAAATAATTTTGTGTTATATTCGGCATAAAACAAAAAACCCTTATTAAAAACTAAATTAAACCTAAATGTTTTATATGTTCTTTTTGTAATATTTTTTGAATTACGCAATTTTCTGCCAACTAAAATAACTTTGAAATTGTTATTTAATAGGGTAGAAGCAACTTTATGAACTCGTTGGTCGCTAACCAAATCGTTTGTAACTGATAATATTACAGTTTTTTGTTTTTGCATTGTTTTATGCAAAATTAATAAAATTGCTTGTAAAACAAATTTTATCTACAAACTATAAATTTTTGGTATTCTAAAATTGGGAAATGTTGACATAGCTTGCATAAACGCCTCGTTAAATGCCTCATTATCAATTTTAAAGTCGTATTTTTTATCTTTTAAAAATTGTAAAATAAACAAAGTTCTAAGATTACCTATCATTTCTTTGCCAGACATTGGGCAACCACCAATACCATTTATTACAGTGTCGAAACGCCTGCAACCAGCGTTAAAAGCGGCTTCAACTTTGTCGTGCCAAGTATCTTCGGTTGTGTGCAAATGAAATCCGAATTCAACTTTTGGGTATGCCGGCACTAAATTAGAAAAAGTAGAATAAATATTTTCTGGAATAGAATCGCCTGTTGTATCGGAAAGTGCTATTATTTTAACGCCAAGTTTGTATAAAATATCAACCCATTCTTCGGTAATTTCAGTACTCCATTTGTCGCCATAAGGATTTCCAAAAGCCATTGAAATATATACTACTAAAATTTTATGTTTTTTGTCGGCAATGTTTAATAATTTATTTACTGTTACAATAGATTTTGCAATTGTTGAATTAATGTTTTTTTCTAAAAAAGTTGGAGAAATAGAAAAAGGGTAGCCCAAATAAGTTATTTCGTCGTATTGCGATGCTATTTCACCACCAATAGTATTTCCAATAATTGCTAATAATTTCGATTTTGTATTTGTCATATCTAATTGAGCAAGTACTTCTGCTGTGTCTTTCATTTGTGGTATTGCTCTTGGTGAAACAAAACTGCCAAAGTCTATAGTATCAAAACCTACTTTAAGTAAGGAATTAATGTATTTTGCTTTTACTTCTGTTGGAATAAATGTTGTTACTCCTTGCATTGCGTCTCTTGGACATTCTATAATTTTAATCATTTTTAAATAGTGTGTTTTTGAAAATGTTATTATCCTAAAAATTTAATTAATAATTTGTTTTTTGATATGTGTTTCATACGTTTTATGGCATTTTCTTTAATTTGTCTAACTCGTTCTTTGGTTAGGTCAAATTCTTCTGCAATTTCTTCTAAAGTAAGTTGCGATGTTGAAATTCCATAAAAAAATTTAATGATGTTTCGTTCCCTTTCCGATAGTGTTGATAATACTCGCTCTACTTCTGTGTTTAAAGATTCATGTATTAATTGTTTATCGGCTATTTCGGAATTTGGATTGCTTAATACGTCTAACAACGAGCCATCTTCATCGTCTTGAAAAGGTGTATCAATACTAATATGTTGATTTGAAATTGAAATAACTTCAATAACTTTTTCTACTGGAATATCTAAAATATCAGCTAATTCTTGGTTAGATGGTTGGCGTTCAAATTTTTGTTCAAATAAAACAAATTCTTTTTTTATTTTGTTTATGTTTCCAACTTGATTAAGTGGTAGTCGTACAATTCTGGCTTGTTCGGCTAAAGCTTGCAAAATAGATTGACGAATCCACCAAACAGCATAAGAAATGAACTTAAATCCACGAGTTTCGTCAAATTTTTGTGCTGCTCTAATTAATCCTAAGTTTCCTTCGTTAATTAAGTCGGGCAACGATAAGCCTTGATTTTGGTACTGTTTGGCTACTGAAACAACAAACCTAAGGTTTGCTTTTACAAGCATTTCTAAAGCAGAATGATCGTTATTTTTTATTCTTCTAGCTAACTCAACCTCTTCTTCAACAGAAATT
This sequence comes from Paludibacter propionicigenes, assembly GCA_020721655.1. Classification (GTDB taxonomy): domain Bacteria; phylum Bacteroidota; class Bacteroidia; order Bacteroidales; family JAFGXI01; genus DYMG01. Next base: position 10,968 of record DYMG01000072.1, read on the forward strand.
AAACTTTCTTTCCCAATTTCTTGCAAATATTTATCTAAAGAGGCACTATCTCTATTTGTAATAGATTTGTTTATTTTTAATTGTCTCATATCTGTAAAGGTTAATTAACACAAATGTAATTATTTATAACAGTAAGTCAATCAATTTTAATAAAAAAAAATATATTTGCATTTTATTTTTTTGAATTCAAGAAATATATAAATGATTAAACAGCCTTCTTTATTAATATCGCTACTTCCAATAATTTTACTGATAATAATGTTGGCTGCTAATATTTATAATTTTGGCGATAATGCTGTTTCTGGTCCAAACCAAATTGCACTTATTTTTGCGGCTGCTTTTGCTATAATAATTTCTGTTTTTTTAGGAAATAAATGGGTAAATATTATTCAAAAAATTTTAGATAATATTTCCGATGCAATGCCATCAATAATAATACTTTTGCTTATAGGAGCACTTGCTGGCACTTGGATGTTGAGCGGAATTGTGCCAACTCTTGTTTATTATGGATTTGAATTGTTAAATGCTAAACTATTTTTATTTGCTGCGGTTCTAATAAGTTCGATGGTTTCTTTGGCTACCGGAAGTTCGTGGTCAACAATTGCAACAATTGGAGTAGCTTTGTTTGGAATTGGTACTACAATGGGCTTTAGCGAAGGATTAGTTGCCGGAGCAATTATTTCTGGTGCTTATTTTGGCGATAAAATTTCGCCTCTTTCAGATACTACAAATTTAGCTCCTGCAATGGCAGGAACCGATTTGTTTACACATGTTAAATATATGCTTTATACTACAACACCAACTTTAATAATAACACTAATAATTTTTTTGGTATTAGGCTTTAATGTTGAACCTACAACAACAAATGTAAGTGTTGAGGCTATGATTAATTCAATAAATAATACTTTTTTTATTAGTCCGGTACTGCTTGTTGTTCCAATAATTTTAATTGTTATTATAATTAAAAAAGTACCGCCAATTCCAGCTTTGTTTATAGGTATTTTGTTAGGTGCTTTAGCTACTTTAATTTTTCAAACAGAATTATTATTGAAAATTTCTACATCATCAGTAAATAAATACAACTCATATTACATAACAATTTTACAAAGTATGTATGGAGAATTAAATATTCCTACAGATAATGAACAAGTATCAAACCTGCTATCAACAGGAGGAATGGCTGGTATGATGAACACTATTTGGTTAATTATTACAGCAATGATTTTTAGTGGGGCAATGGAATCGGCAAATTTGTTAATTAAAATTGCTCAATCAATAATAAAATATGCAAAATCGACAGGTTCTTTGGTTGCTTCTACAGTTGCTACAAGTATTTTTATGAATATTACAGCTTCGGAACAATACATTTCAATAGTAGTTCCCGGACGAATGTATGCCGATATTTACAAAAAGAAAGGTTTAAAACCTGAAGTTTTAAGCAGAACTTTAGAAGACGGCGGAACTGTAACATCGGTGCTTGTTCCTTGGAATACTTGTGGTGCTGTTCAAAGTTCTGTTTTAGGCGTTTCTACTTTTACTTATGCACCTTACGTTTTTTTTAATATAATAAGCCCATTTATGTCAATTTTTTTCGCTTATGCTAATATTAAAATTAGAAGATATTCAAAAACGGAAAATGCCGAAATTGTAGATAGTAAATAGTTTAATTTTGAAATCGGTATTATATAAAATCTTTGATAAATTATAAAAAAAAACGCTCTATTTTTTAGAGCGTTTTTAATTAGATGATTTTATTTTTTACTGATTTTTGTTACAAAATTATCTTTATCTGTTTGTATTTTTACAAAATAAATTCCGCTTTCAAAACCAGATAAATCAATTTCATAATTAGAAAATTGCTTAATTTGAGAATTTGAAAAT
>DYMG01000073.1 GCA_020721655.1 Paludibacter propionicigenes
TAAATTCAACTGCTTTTGGTAAAGGTATTACAGTTGATGGCGATTATTCTTTTGGTATTGCACTTAGCGACCAAACGGGAATAACAATATCAGCATCAAATGTTTTATCTGTTATGGGTGGAAAGGTTGGTATTGGAACTGTTTCTCCGTCTCGTGCATTACATGTTTATAGTGTTACCGACCCAACTGCTCGTTTTACATATTCAACCCCATTTGGAACGAGTGGTGCTGGAACAATTATCGAATTTTATTCAAAAACAACTGCTACTTCTGCACCAGTATCAACAGGTTCTATTTCAGTAAATGCAGCAGGTGATTTAACTTATGGCACATTTACAGGCTCTCACTTGGCAAATATAAAAAACGAAATGGAGTATGGATATTTAGTTGATTTAACTGGAAACAATACCTATATAGACAATATTAATAAATCGGGAGAAATTATTTATGGTGGAGAAATTAGTCAGACAGAAAATTCAGCAAATATTATAGGAGCTTATTTTGGAACACAAGGAATAAGCGACACAAAAAAATCTGATTTAGTAATGGCTGTTGGAAATGGCTCTATTTGGGTTGTTGATAATGGTACAAATTTAAATATTGGCGATTATTTAATTTCATCGGCTATAAAAGGACATGCAGTAAAAGATATTGGAAAATATACTGTTTCTCATATTATTGCTAGAGTTGCCGAGCCTGTAAATTGGGAAAACGAAACTAAATTTATTGATGGAATTAAACATAAATTAGTTTCAGTATTTTTTGAAAGTTTCGATTTGCATCATTACGAAAAAGCAATTGAAAAACAACAAAGCGAAATAGATTTATTAAAAGCTCAAATTCAACAGCTTAAAGAAATTATTGAGGTTAAAGCCTCAAAATAATGCCGATTCCGTATCTGTAATAGCCCAATTCTATTGGGCTATACAGTTCCGGTTTGCTATTGTACCAATTGTATTTATAATGCCAAACTATTATAATAGTTTATCCCGAGTTTATTTCGGGAATAACGATTAGTTATTACCATTGACCATTAAATTTCTCTAATTTCATTGTTTGTAATAGTGTATAAGGAATTCCGTTTTTTATACCAAGAAAAAAAGCTGTTTCGCTATCTTTTGTTGTTGAAGGAATTTCAACCCAAGTAGTGCCGTTGTATTTGTAAAAATAGAGGTTTAAATTTTTCACAAATCCAAGGTAAAGATTTTCCTTTCTTGATATTTCGTTGTATATACATTTTGCAAATATAATAAATCGTTGCTACAAAAATCAATAATTCTCGGTCAAATGCAGAGTGGGGCTAGAAAAGTTGGGTTAAGTTCCGTTATACTGCACTCATTATTTTTTTTCTTGTTTATTTTGATTCAAATTTAAAACTTTTTTTTAAACACTACTCAACTTTAACTCTAACACCTTCGCTATGGCTTGTAAATTCTGGGGCATACATACATTGAATAGTAGTTATTCCATTAGAAAAATCGCCCTTATGGGAAACACGAAGTGGGTACTCAAACACATAAGTTCCTTTACTTAAATAATCAATAAAGAAATTGGTTGAAGCATCTTTTGTTGTTTCGTAATAGCCTAAGCCGTCTTGATATTTGTATCGCGAAATTACATTTATAGGTTCAAAACCACTGGCACGCATATCTTTCATGTGAACATATTCCATATCTCTATCAACCCTGAGTTCTATTCTTACAATTATTTTATCGCCAATTTTTATTTTATTTTTTTCTATAGGTTCAATAATTTTTCCGCTCGACGTTAATTTTTCGACAAATAATTTTTTCTCAATATAAAGTGGAGTTTTGTGTTTAGTAATTTTATCTAATTGTTCAAAATATTGCCAATATACAGCACCCCAAGCAATACCATCATCTTTTTTGCTTACAGTAATTTCGCCCATATTTGAATTAATATCGTTTCCGCTCCACGAAGTTTTAAAATAACCAGTTCCTGCTTCAACGTTTACGCCATCAATTTTTTTAGGGTCTATTAGTGTTTTTCCAATAGTAATTTCGACCAATTTATCGCTTGCTAAAAGATTTGTGCCTTTTAAAAGTAATGCGTAAATTGCTTCGGCACTTGCTTTTGTTGTTTGCCAATTTTGTGTTTGTTTTTGTTTTAAGAGCCAAATTTTGAGGTCTTCAACCGATTTTGTGTCGTTTGCAACTTCGTCAAAAACTTCTATCATTAAGGCTTGAGTTTCAATTGGAGCTTGATACCAATAATAACCTGCAGTATTGTCTTTCCAGTACATTCCCATTTCTTCATTCGAGGTTGAAAATTCTTTTAAGGATTGCACTATTTTTTGTTCAATAGGTACTCCTGTTTTAGCTTCGGGGCTTCTTTTTAAAGTTAGAGCTATCATTCCTTGCGAATATTTATCTTGATTTATCCAATATTGTTTGGCTTGTCCAAAATAATAGTTGTATGCATCTTTATTATTGTTATTAATTTTAATATCGCTAAAAAAACTTCGAGCATATAAATATTGAATTTGCGTGCTACCAATATGAGCAAGTTTCATTTCTTTTTCGGTGTAATGTTTTTTCAAATAATTGTAGTCGTCGGTAATTCTATCGTCAAGATATTTTATAGCATCGATAGTCATTTTCCAAGCTTCGTTATTTGCTTTTATAGTAGAAATATTTAAATGTTGCAGATGTCCTAAGCCAGAAACAATGTATTGAGTTATGTATCTGTTTTCAGGCATTCCCTTAAACCAAGGCCAGCCACCGTTTGAAGATTGCATTTCAATTAATTTTTTTAATGCAGTGGTTAGTTCATTGCTCATTTTATTTAAATCGAACAAAACACCTATACGAGCTTTTCTTTCCGATTCGTTTTTGCCTTCTAAAACCCAAGGGGTTTCTTGTAACATTAATGCTTTTAATTCTTGATTTTTTTCCAAATTCGATAATAATGCTTCAGATTTTGGCGTGTTTTTCCATGAATTAAAAACAGCTTGTATTTTTGGCGATGAGTTTGCAATATGGCTTGCAATTGAATTTGAATAAAATCGGCTAAATGTTTGTTCGGCACATTCGTAAGGGTATTCCATTAAATAAGGTAGTGCCTGAACAGCATACCATGCCGGATTTGAGGTAAATTCTAAAGTATATTTGTAATTTTTTAGAGTTTCAGAAGTATTGTTTTTTAATTTTTCGAATGTAAATGTTTTTGTTTGGTTGCCTCTAATTGGTAGTGGCAAACTTTCGGTTACAAGCATTCGGTTTTTTAAAACTGGTATTGCATTTTCTTCGGCATCGGTAAATTTGCCCGATTTGGCAACAACTCTGTATTTTATTGCATCAACATTATCGGGTATTGTAATAGTGGCACTTACAAATTTATTTTCTCCTGCCGAAATATTTAACTGTTGCGATTTAAAATCGGTAATAAAAATAGATTTTTCGCTAAAAGCATCAAAAAACTCAATATTGTAATCGACCAATAAATTTTTGTCGGAAATATTTGAAATTTTTACAGGAAATTCAATTTTGTCGCCTTCTCTAAAAAATCTTGGAGGGTTTGGTACAACCATTAAATCTTTTTGGGTTATAAGTTCGTTTTGAATGTATCCAATTTTTAAATCTTTAGTAGTTGCTAAACCCATCATTTTCCATTTTGTTAGCGATTCGGGTATTGTAAATTCTATAACTAAATCGCCTGTTTCGTTTGTTCTAAGTTCGGGGTAAAAAAATGCAGTTTCGTTAAAATTTGTACGTGCTTTAATGTTCGACAAACCTTTGCCAGATGATTCTCCAGACATTTGCTGTTCTTCTTGTTCAGATAATTTTTTAGCTGTATCATTTTTTATGCCATCTAACAACTGTCCTGTTGAGGGTGCCGGTAATGCCGCTGATTGATCGGACATTGCTTCTCCTTTTGCCATTACAGATGTTTCCACTTCATAGCCGCCTTCTAAATTTTCAACAGATTTTGCTCTAGAAAAATTTGCCATTCCTTTGCTAACTCTTGTATATCTATTTGTGTAATAATTAAATCCAAACCAATTAAATTCATCGTAAGATTGGTATAAATAATTATTTGAAGCTTTTGAGTTAAAATAAAACAGACGAGAATTTGTTGTGCCAAATTCGCCTCCTTGCCAATATTTATTTGCGTAATATGTTCGCCAAATATTTAAATGCCAATTATTTGTGGCGAATTGGTCTAAAGATTGGTCGTATAAAGTAGCCATCATTTCTGCCATTACCGACTCGCCTTTTTTGCCTTTAATTGTTAATTGCCATTTTTCTTTTTCTCCAGGATATAATTTATTTCTAAACGTTTTAAAACTAATATCTAATTGTTTATTGGTGTGAGGTACAATAATAGTTTGAGAAAAAGTATAATAACGATTGTTATAAACATAATTAAAATTTGCAGTAATATTTCCTCTATAATCTTCAGTAATAGGTATTTCAAGAATTTTCTGATTATTATTTATTTCAATAAATTCCGATTTAATATTGTTGCCTTTTTGTTCAATTTCATACAATATTTTAACATTTGCGGAACTTCCAATTAAAATTTTTGCTGTTTCTCCAACTTCGCAATTTATTTTTAATGGTTTTATCCAAAATATTTCTGGAAAAGGCATTTTTGTTGACTCATCAGAAATAATAGTGATGAATTGCATATTTTCTACACTATTTCCAAAGGCATCGGTTGAGGTTATAAGTAGTTTGTAAAACCCTGTTTCCCACGATTTTAAGTTTTCAAGTAAAATATTATCGTTTTTCTCTGAATTAAAGTTTATTGCAAAAACTTGTTTTTCAATTTCGTAATTAAAAATTGGAGTTTCTTTATAAATATTTCCTGCAAATTTGGTATTCCATTCTTTTTCAGAATAAATAAATTTATCGGGTTGTTGCCAAAGTCGTTTTTGTAGGTATTTTTCCGGTGTTTTTAGTTTGTAAATTTTTAATTCGCCTTTTGCATTTATTTTTTCACCATTTAAATTGTTTGTGTATAATTTAAATGTATCGGTGTTTTCTTTTTGCAACGATTCAGGAATGTTTGTCGATAAATTTAAATCGACATATCCTATAGTTATACTTTTTGATGTTGATTGAGTTTCGCCATTTATATCGGTAACATCGGCATAAATAGTGTAGTTAAAATTCACATTATCCGATTTTTTAAACGCTAAATCTGGAATAGCTTTAAATTTTATTGAATAAATGCCTTTTTCGTTGGTAGTAACAGTTCCATTTTCAATTTCAATATTTGGCGAATATGTGTTGTGCCACCACCAATATCTCCAAATAGGAGTTCTAACAACTCTATATTTAACAGTAGCGTCGCTTAGTGTTGCCCCTGAATAAGAAATTGCTTTTCCTTGTACTTCAACAAAATCGTTTAATTTGTAGCTGCCATTAAATGGTAAAAATTCGGTTTCAAATTTTGGTCTTTTATACTCTTCTACCCTAAAGTAAACGCTACCGTTGCTTGTTTGTATTTGCATTTGTCCGTTTAGTATTCCTGTAGGAATATCAAAAGTTCCGTTAAATGTGCCAAATTCGTTTGTAGTTAGGTTTAACGACGATATTTTTTGGTAATTAGCATCATAAAAAATTACGCTTTCTTTATTATTTGTAACAATTGTTCTGCTATCGCCATCGTATTTTATTGAAATGCCTTTAAAATAGACTTTTTGACCGGGTCTGTATATTGCTCTATCGGTAAAAATAGTATTTACAATGTGTGGGGTTTCGGTGTATCTATAATTATTGGCATAAAAAGAGGTTTCGGACGATAGAAAATCGTTTTCGGTACTAAGTTCTATAAAAAATGTGGTTTCTCCTTGTTTATCGGTTGGCTCAATGCTTAAAAAACCATTTTGGTTAGAAAATTTTGTGGCTACTTTATTTTTAATGTATTTACGTTGTTTGTAGTCATATTTTTGAGCAAAAATATCGGCTTTTACATTTGCCATTGGTTCTCCAGAATTTCTATTTAAAACATATATTTCGGTTTGTTGGTTGTTTTCACTACTTATGTAACTAATGTTAGAAACGCGAAACACATTGTAGGTTAAATAATTATCGTTATAATTGAATTTTGAATTATCGGAAATAAACAACATATATAATCCATTATTTAATCCGTTAAATAGTAATTCTGTTGAGTGAGTGTTAAAATCGGCATCAACTGGAACAACGAAATTATTTTCATTAATTTTTTCTGATTTGCGTATTAACTTATCTATCTGGTCTTTACCATAATACGAGCTAATAATTTCTTTGTAGTCGTTAAAATTAATTTTTAAAATTTTTGTATATAGTGTGTCAATGTTTTTATATGTTACGAGTGATGAAAAGGTTTTATTAGGAATTAAAACTTGTTCGGTATTAACCATTAAGGTTTTGTTTTTTAGTAATTCTATTTCGTAAGCACATTTTTTTGCGGCAATTGTGTTCGGATAAAGTTCTACGGCTTTACTGAAAATATTGTAGGCTTTTGTGTTAAAATCTTTGTAAATATAAGTAGATGTATCGTTAGCATTTAATTTACTACCCATATTTTTGTAAAAAACGCCTAAAAAATATGAAATGTTTGAAGAAAATTCTAAATTATTATATGTTTTTAAAAGATTAATAAGGGCATTTTCATAAAGTTTGTCTTTATTTTCATTAACAGAATTTCTGTAAACAAAATTTAATCGTTGTAGATCAACATCAATGTATGCTTCTATATTTTTATTTGGGTATCTAAATTTTAATAAATCTTGCAAAACATCTATTCCATAAAATTGTAACGACATAGTATCGCTTGTTTCAATTTTGTAATTTGCAAATTCCGAAGCTGGCAAAAAATAGAAATCTTCTTTTAATTGAAAAAAATCGGCAGGTTTACTTAGGGTAATTTCTTTGTTTTCGAAAAAACTAATAGCACGTTGGGCTAAAAAATCGTATAAAGTTGGGCGTAAATTTAATGTGTTTTCGCCCTTATTTATAAGCACTTCAAAGCTTTTTAGCGAGCTGGTTTTTAAACTGTCCGAATTTTCTAACGAAGCTTTATAATTTTTAATTACTTGGTTAGATAAGGTGTTTAAATCCCAAGTTTGAATATCGGTATTTTCGAAATTAGTTGTTTGTGTTCTGTTAGAAAAATTCCATCGGTTATTTTGGTAATACATCCAGTACATTTCGGCTAACATAGATTGCATTATGTTTTTTTGAGGAAATTTGGTGTTTTTTATTTCGTTTTGTAAATCGTAAATTGATTTTTCAAATGCATTTTCTTCGGTTGCATTATTAAACTTCATTTTATATATAAACGATTTTATTATTTGGTTTGTATTGTTGTGCTTTTTTGCATCTATATAAATAGCTTCAACAATTTCTAATGCCGATTTTGGCAATCCTTGATTTTCTAAACTGTCAACTTTTTGCCAATCAGTTTTGTAATCGTTGTCGCTATTTAATTTTATTATTTTATTGCTAAACTTTATATTGCTTAATGAAAAGCCTAATAATGAGACTACTAAAACAACGATGAATAATAAATACTTAGTTTCCATTTTTATGAAATTTTAATGAGTTAATAAAGATATGATATTATGAGGGAAAAATTACTAAAATTCCATAAATTACTTTTAAATTTTTTCAATTTTAATTGATAAATAAAACTAAATTTGTAATTGCAATTCACAATTAATTAATTTGATGAAAAATATAGCACTAATTTTTGATTTCGATGAAACTCTTGTAGAAGAAAGCACGTCGGCATTAATAGAGTCGTTGGGGGTTAATGTAAATAATTTTTGGGCAGAAAAAGTTCAATCTTTATTAGATAGAGATTGGGATCCTGTTCCTGCATATATGTACAAAATGATAGAGCTTTCGTTAAGTTCAGAAACATCAACAATAACAAAGAACAAATTTATTGAACATTCAAAAAATTTAAAATTTAAACCCGGAGTTACACAGTTATTTAAAAATTTAAAAGAATATGTTAGCACAAATAGCGAAAACAGTTTGAATTTGGAGTTTTATATCATTAGTAGTGGAATAGGCGAAATAATAAAAAACTCATCAATAGCTAAACATTTTACCGATATTTGGGCATCTGATTTTGAATATAACAACGAAGGAGAAATTATTTTCCCAAAAAAAGTTTTAAGTTTTACCGATAAAACACGCTATATTTTTCAAATTTCTAAAGGAATGATTGGTGAAAAATTTAGAAATAAACCTTACGTTGTAAACGAAAAAATTGACAACAAAGAAATGAGAATACGAATTGAAGATATGATATATATTGGAGATGGATTGACCGATATTCCGTGTTTTTCGTTGCTTAAAAAATATAATGGGGCAACAATTGCTGTTTACGACGCACAAAATATGAAAGCCTACGGTAAGGCATGGAAGTTTGTTAAAGATGAAAGAGTAAATAATTTAAATTCTGCAAATTATACTGTTGGCTCCGATTTGTATAACTCAATAATAATGGCACTTAACGAAATTATAAAACGGTAAATTGTGCTGTTAAAAACAGAAAATCTAAATATTGGCTTTAAAAACAAAGGCATAGAAACAAAAATTGTTTCTAATATTAATTTAGAAATAAATAAAAATGAACTAATTGCATTGGTTGGCATAAATGGTTCTGGAAAAAGTTCGTTAATAAAAACATTGCTTAAATTTCAAAAAAGTTTAGCCGGCGAAATTTTTATTCATAATAAAAACTTAAAAGAAATTGCTCCAAAAGAATTGTCGGAGCAAATAAGCTATGTTTCAAGTAAACTATTTGAACAAAATAATATTACAGCAAAAAACATTATAAGTTTAGGTCGTTTGCCATACACAAAATGGTTTGGAATTTTATCTAATAACGACAAAAAAATTGTTGATGAAATAATTACTACTTTTAATATTGAAAATATTGCCGAAAAACAGTTTAATAATTTAAGCGATGGCGAAAAACAAAAAATTTTAATTGCACGTGCTTTTGCACAAGATACCGATTTAATTATTTTAGATGAACCAAGTTCTCACTTAGATATTTCGGGAAAATATGAGGTTGTTAAATTATTAAAAAAACTAACTTTAGAAAACAATAAAGCTGTAATTTTTTCAACTCATGATTTGAATATAGCATTTGCAAACGCCGATATTATTTGGTTTATTTTTAATGGTAAAATAATTTCGGGAAAACCAAAAGAGATAGTAAATAATAGCGATTTTAAAAATATATTTAAATCAAGCAATTTATCGGTTAAGGAACAAATAAAAATAATAAATTCACTAATAGTTTAACCCAAATTAAGCAATAGAAGATTTACAAAATTGAACTATTGCTTTTATGAGGGTAACCCCGACTTAGATTTTGTTTGAAGAATTTTTTAAAATTCTGAATTAGAAAATCCTTAATCGAATCGGCATTTTCTAATGCTTATTTTGGGCTTAAGAAGAAATTTGAGATTTTATATTGTTTATTGTTAATAAATTAGCTATTTTTTCTAAGGTTTCAATATTAACCTTTTCTAAAGTTTTTACAGGCGTGTCGCGAGCAATTGTATAAATCATAACTTTGTTTGGTTTCACTTTTAAAAGAAAATCTATCCAACTTGTAAGTTCAATTTCGGATGTATTATCAACAACAACATTATTGTAATAGCCTTTAACAAAAAGAGTTTGAATAATTACATTGCCATTAAATTTTTTTAAATTTTCTAAAGTAGAATTTATATTGTAATTGCCTAACGGTCCGTTTATTAATTGTATGGTTTCTGGAATTACGCTGTCTATTTTTAAAATATTTTGCTCTATTTTATTAAGTGAATTAAAAACCTTTGGTTTAGAAATCATTGTACCATTTGTTAGTACTGCAATGTTGGCTTTTGGGAAGAATTTATTCCGAGCTTTAATTGTTAAATCAATAATAACATCAAAAAAAGGATGTAAAGTTGGTTCTCCATTTCCTGCAAAAGTTATTACATCTATAATAATGTTATTATTGTACAAATCTAACAACTTGTTATTTAGCTCTTTTTCAACAACTTCAACAGAATGAAAACTTTGTTTTTCAAGTTTATCTTTAGTCCACCCACATTCGCAATAAATACAGTTAAAATTGCAAAATTTTGAATTGTAAGGTAAAAGATTTATTCCCAAAGAAATACCCAACCTTCTGCTTTTAACAGGTCCAAAAATAATCTCATCGAATAAAAATGTTGACATTTAAAATGTTTTTAGTAATTAAATAACAAAGAAAATATAAATTTATTGAATAATCTTTTTTTGTTAACAATATTATAATTTTATATACCTTTGTATATGCCTTTAAATATTGAACAAATATTTTATAGTTTTATAACATCGTTTAGTATCACGTTTTTAGCGATGCCTTCAATAATAACTGTTGCAAAACTTAAAAATTTATACGACGAACCCGGTGGCAGAAAAATACATAAAACACGAATTCCGAATTTAGGTGGAATAGGAATACTTGCAGGCTTAATTTTTTCCATTTCGTTTTGGGTAAATTTCTCGTTAGATGCTAAAATTCAATACCTTATAACCGCAATTACAATAATGGCTTTTTTAGGTATTAAAGACGACATTGTTGGTTTATCGCCGTTTAAAAAATTTATGGGGCAAATTTTTACTGCATTTATTTTAGTTATTTGGGGCGATTACAGAATTAGCAGTCTTTATGGGATTTTTAATATTGGCGAGCTTCCATATATTGTAAGTGTATTGTTTACTGTTTTAACTATTATTATTATTATAAATTCATTTAATTTAATTGATGGAATTAATGGACTTTCGGGAACAATAGCACTACTAACATCATTAATTTTTGGAACTTGGTTTTATATGGCAAACCCAAACTCGCAATTAGCAATAGTTGCATTTGCTTTAACAGGCTCTTTAATAGCATTTTTGCGATTTAATGTAACTCCTGCAAAAATATTTATGGGAGACACAGGCTCCTTAATTTTAGGTGTAATGTTGGCTGTTTTTGCAATAGAATTTATTGAAATAAACAAAACATATAGAGGCGTTTACTATATAAACTCATCGCCAATAGTAGCAATAGGAATTTTAATAATACCATTATTCGATTTATTAAGAAGCTTTTCAATAAGAATATACCATAAACGCTCACCATTTTCTGCCGACAGAAACCACTTGCACCATATTTTAGTAGATTTAGGATTAAGTCATTCGTTTGCAGTAGTAGTTTTACTTCTATTCAATATAGTAATTATAACTTTTGTATTTGTATTTCGTAACTATGGAAACTACATTTTAGGAACAGCTATTTTATTAATATCAATTTTAGCAGCACATTTTATACAAAAGAAACTAAAAAATAAATAATATATGGTACAATCTTATCACCCACAAACGTTAAATGAGATAATAATTCAAAATCAGTCGGCTTTTCCTTATGCAAAAGGCGAATTATCGCAATTATTAAGTCATATTGCAGTAGCAGCAAAAATAGTTAATAAAAAAGTGAATAAAGCAGGTCTGGTAGATATAACAGGAGCTGCCGACAATGTTAATATTCAAGGGGAAAATCAACAAAAATTAGATGTTTTTGCAAACAATGCTTTTATTCAATCTATTAAAGCAACCGGAATATTAGGCGGAATAGCTTCTGAAGAAGACGATGAAATAGTTATATTTGATGATGATTTATCGTTAAACGGAAAATATGTACTATGTATAGATCCTTTAGACGGATCGTCGAATATAGATGTTAATGTTTCGGTAGGCTCAATTTTTTCAATTTACCGACGAATAAGCACTCCGGGAACAAAAGTAGAAATAGGCGATTTTTTGCAAGAAGGAACAAAACAAGTAGCTGCCGGATATATAATTTATGGATCATCAACAATGTTAGTTTATACAACAGGCTTAGGTACAACAAGTTTTACATTAGACCCATCAATAGGCGAGTTTTGCTTAACTGAAAAATTTATGGAAAGCCCGAAAGATGGAGTAGTATACTCTATAAATGAAGGAAATTATGTTAAATTTCCACAAGGAATAAAAGACTATATAAAATACTGCCAAGAAGTTGATAAAGACACCAATAGACCATACTCATCAAGATATATAGGCTCGTTAGTTGCCGATTTTCATAGAAATTTAATGAAGGGCGGAGTATTTATTTATCCAAAAACATTGAGTAACCCAAGCGGTAAATTACGATTGCTTTACGAATGCAACCCAATAGCATTTTTAGCCGAACAAGCAGGCGGACTAGCAACAGACGGAGAAGGAAACAGAATATTAGAGATAAAACCAACAAATATTCATCAAAGAGTTCCATTTGTAGTTGGTTCAAAAAATATGGTTTTAAAAGTTGAAGAATTTATGAAAAAATATAAGTAGTTAATTCTTATTTGTTGTGCTTAATGTCGATAAGCCTCATTAACAAAAGCTTATCTGTAATAACTTGTTCCGAACTTGTTCGTAAGTCCAATGTGAATTTGGACTAAACGGCTATTGAATAGGCATTATACAATTTATTTATTGAACTTCCGAATCATCGGAACGCGGTATATATTGTTTGTATTTGATATAACATCTTGTTTTAGAAATGTTATACAAAATGCACTAAACAGCTATTCTATCGGATTTTCATTTATTATTTCTGGGACAACGTAAATATATGGGGAGGATTAATAAAAAAGAGTAATTTTGTTATATG
>DYMG01000074.1 GCA_020721655.1 Paludibacter propionicigenes
TAGTGAAAAAAATATGTTCTCAGAGCTATATTTAGGACATCACGACCAAGATTTTATAAACGATACATTGGTAAAAGAATTTGTTCTCGGACAAAAACAAAAAATATATGGAAAAACAGAAAATTAGCAGAAAATTTATACATCTCAATAAATTAGCTGTTTATTCTGACTTATTAACAAACACCGAAAAAATGCATACTCAACCTAATGGATGCAATATACTGCAATTTGCACCGAAGCACAGTGATAATTGCGTCTAATTTTAAAAATTAAGGAAAAACGAAGACTAAAAATCATTAAAATCACTAAAAAACAATAATTTTTGAAATTTTGCAATGGGTTTAAACCGTGTTAACCAATTTATTGAAAAACAAAAAATGCTGCCAATAAAAGACAGCATTCAATTAACCTTAATAAACAATTACCAAATTTGTTTACACAATGACAAGACTCAATAATTAAATAAAAGGTTGCTAACAATTAAATAAAAAAATTTAATTTAAATCTTCAAAATCAACATATTCTCCTTCATCAGAATTAATTGGCGATTTTTTTTTATTAGTTTGTTTAATATTAATTTCACCCTCCGGCTTAGTATCGTTATTGTAGAAATTATTATTATTTTGAAATTTCTTTAATTGTTTTTTAATTATATAAGGTATTAAATATCTGCCAATTAAATTCAGAATATAAAAAATTGCTATTATAATTAATATAGTTTTAAGAAAACCCATAAATTAAGAATTAAATTAAAAATGTTAATAATTGTAATATTTTCAATTATTAATAAAGATTTTAAAAATATAACTTTACAAAAATAAAAAAAGAAAAACAAAATACTATGTTTTTAATTTACGATACAGAAACAACAGGTTTACCAACAAATTGGAATGCACCAATAACAGAAAGTAACGTTTGGCCCAGAATGGTACAAATATCGTGGCAATTGCACGGCAAAAATGGGGAATTAATAGAAGTTAAAAATTATATAATAAAACCCGAAAACTATGAAATACCTTATGCAGTAGTACAACTTCACGGAATAAGTACCGAAAGAGCATTAAAATATGGAGTAGATTTGCAAAATGTACTTTTAGAATTTAATGAAACATTAAAAAAAACTCAATTTATTGTAGGACACAATATCAGTTTCGATAATAATATAATTGGTGCAGAATTTCATAGAAAAAACATAGATACAGAACTATTTAAATATAAAATTGTTGATACTAAAGATGAATCGACACAATATTGTGAAATACCAAAAATTAGAGGAAATGGCTATAAATGGCCTAAATTAGAAGAGCTTCATTTAAAACTATTTAATGAAAATTTTTCGGAAGCACACAATTCTGCAGCCGATGTTGAAGCAACAGCCAGATGTTTTTTTGAATTAATTCGTTTACAAATTATTGAACCATCGAAAATTAATTTTACAAATAACGATTTTCTTGAATTTATTAAAATAAATAGCTCACAAATAAAAGCAATAGGCTTAAATATAAAACCATATAACGAAGAAGAAAAAACAGAAATAATAACAAAAACGGAAGAAACAAAAATAAATATTAATACCGATGAACTAAACTTTACACATCTTCATTTACATACACAATATTCAATTTTAGACGGAGCCGCATCAATAAAAGACATTGTCGAAAAAGCTAAAACAGACAATATGAAAGCTGTGGCAATTACCGACCACGGAAATATGTTCGGAGTTAAAACATTTCATTACGAACTAAATAAAGCAGGCATAAAATCAATATTAGGTTGCGAAGTTTATGTTGCTAGAAATGGGATGTTAAAAAAAGAAGCAAAAGAAGACAAAAGTGGATACCATTTAGTTTTATTGGCAAAAAACGAAATTGGCTATAAAAACTTAATGAAACTTGTATCAATTTCATGGTTAGATGGCTTTTATTTTAAACCCAGAATAGACAAAGAACTACTACAAAAACATTCTGAAGGATTAATAGCTCTAAGTGCCTGTTTAGGAGGGGAAATTCCAAAAAAATTAATAAACAATACATTTAAAGAAGCCGAAGAAGCCGTGCTGTGGTTTAAAAATATTTTTGGAAACGACTATTATTTAGAAATGCAACGACACAAAACAGTTGATGCAGAAATGAATAAAAAAGTATATGATAATCAAGTATATGTAAATTCAAAATTAATAGAACTATCGCAAAAACACAATATAAAATTAGTAGCAACAAACGATGTACACTATGTAAACAAAGAAGATTCGGATGCTCAAGAACGACTTTTATGCATAAATACGGGTAAATATATGTCGGACCCAGAAAGAGTAAAATATACCGGACAAGAATGGATGAAAACACAATCGGAAATGAAAAAATTATTTGCCGATATACCTCAAGCAATAATATCTACTCAAGAAATAGTCGATAAAATAGAAAACTTTAAATTAAACAAAAATCCTATAATGCCCGAGTTCGATATACCACAAACTTTTGGAAACGAACAAGAATATAAAAATAAATATACCGAACAAGAATTAATAGAAGAATTTGGCGAAGAAAGATACGGAATATTAGGAGGTTACGATAAAGTTTTAAGAATTAAATTTGAATCGGATTACCTTAGAGAAATAACATACGAAGGTGCAAAAAAACGTTGGCAAGAAATAACCGACGAAAAAATTGAAAGAATAGATTTTGAGTTAAAAGTAATTAAAGAAATGGGTTTTCCCGGATATTTCTTAATTGTATGGGATTTCTTAAAAGCAGCACGAAATATGGGTGTTGTTGTAGGTCCGGGTAGAGGCTCAGCGGCTGGCTCTGTTGTGGCATACTCACTTAGAATTACAGAAATAGACCCACTAAAATACAATTTGCTTTTTGAACGATTTTTAAACCCCGATAGAATTTCAATGCCCGATATTGATATTGATTTTGACGACGACGGACGAGAAAAAGTTTTAAAATGGGTGGTTGATAAATATGGCGAAAAACGTGTAGCTCATATAATTACATTTGGCACAATGGCAGCAAAATCGGCAATTAGAGATGTTGCTCGTGTTCAACAATATCCACTATCCGAAACCGATAAAATTGCAAAACTTGTTCCCGAAAAACCCGGAACAACACTTAAAGATGCTTATACAGAAGTTAAAGAACTAAAAACAATAAAAGACGGAAATAATGAAGCATCTGAAGTATTAAAATATGCCGAAATTCTTGAAGGTTCGGTAAGAAATGTTGGAACACACGCTTGCGGAATTATTATTGGTCGAGACGACTTAGAAAACTATGTGCCAATTACCACCACAAAAGATTCAGAATTAACTTACGTTACACAATACGACGGTAAACACGTAGAAGACATTGGGCTACTTAAAATGGACTTTTTGGGACTTAAAACTCTTTCAATAATAAAAGATGCAGTTCAAAATATAAAACTTGCTAAAAATATTGATATTAACATTGATGAAGTAGATTTAAACGATGCAAAAACTTACGAACTTTATACAAAAGGCGATACAATAGGCTTGTTCCAGTTCGAATCTGCTGGAATGCAAAAACATCTTAAAAATTTAAAACCAACTAAATTCGAAGATTTAATTGCAATGAACGCCTTGTACCGACCAGGTCCAATGGATTATATTCCAAGTTTTATAGATAGAAAACACGGAAAAGAGAAAATAAATTACGATGTTCCTATGATGAACGAATACCTCGAAGAAACTTATGGTATAACCGTATATCAAGAACAGGTAATGTTACTTTCAAGACATTTGGCAAATTTTACTCGGGGCGAATCAGACTCATTACGAAAAGCAATGGGAAAGAAAAAAATTGAAGAAATGGATAAACTTAAAATTAAGTTTGCCGATGGCTGTAAAGCAAATCCTCAATTTGTAAAAGAATGTCAAGAAAAAAATCAAAACATCGACAAAACAATAGAAAAAATTTGGAGCGATTGGGAAGCTTTTGCAAAATACGCTTTTAATAAATCGCACGCAACCTGTTACTCTTATGTATCGTTTCAAACAGCCTATTTAAAAGCCAATTACCCAGCCGAATTTATGGCAGCCGTTTTAAGCAGAAACCTAAGCGATATTAAAAAAGTAACTTTCTTTATGGACGAATGTAGGCACATGGGTTTAGATGTTTTGGGTCCAGATGTAAATGAAAGTTATAACAGTTTTACAGTAAATAAAAAAGGACAAATTAGATTTGGATTAGAAGCAATAAAAGGTGTAGGAGGCTCGGCTGTAGCAAATATAATTGAAGAACGACAAAAAAACGGAGCGTTTAAGAATATCTACGAATTTATAGAACGAGTAAATTTAACATCGGTAAACAAAAGAACAATCGAAAATTTAATATATGGTGGCGGGTTCGACGAATTTAAAGAGTACGAAAGGTATCAGTATTTTGTTAAAGATGAAAAAGACTCATCGTTTATAGAAAAACTAATAAAATACGGAAGTAGTTTTCAATCGCAAGGAAATGCAGAACTAAGTTTATTTGGCGATGTATTAAATGCCCAAATAGAAAAACCAAAACCAACAAAAGGCCAAGAATGGGACATTTTAACTAAACTAAAATTCGAGAAAGAAATAATAGGCGTTTATTTATCGGCACATCCCTTAGATACATACAAATTAGAAATAGAAACAATAAAACCGGTAGAAACAGTAGAGCTATCAGAATTAAATAAATTAAGAGGCAAAGAAATATCGGTTGTTGGTTTTGTAACAAGTGTTGAGGAAAAAAATAACAAAAACGGAGAACCATTCGGACGTGTTACTATTGAAGACTATTCAGGAACTTACGAACATTTATTTTGGGCGAAACAATGGATTGACGTTAAAAAATATTTTACAAAAACTTATACAATTCTTTTAAAAGGAAGTGTTGAAGAAAAGAAATGGGGGAACACTAACGAACTTATTTTCAATATAAAAACTATAAATATGCTATCAGAAATTAAAAATAATATTTTTAAATCGGTAACTCTAAGCATAAATATTGATAAAATAAACCAAAACGAAATAGTAGAACTTAAAGAAGTGTTGAATAACAATAAAGGTAAAACAGAATTAAAATTTATAATTTTTGAAAAAGAAAAAAATATATGGATAGATATGTTTTCGAGAAACACCTCAATAAACTTCAATAAAGAAATAAAACAACAGTTACAAAACTTAATTTTTGTTGAAGAATTAAAAATAAATTAAGTAAGTTTGTACTTAAATGAAAAAAACACTTTTAACATACATCTTTTTATTAATTTTGGTTATAACTGCTAATTCGCAGCATAATGTTCGATACGGCACGCCATTATATAAAAATTATTTGCCTACAGATTACAATGGGCACTCTCAATTATGGTGTTTAACGCAATTACAAAACGATTTAATGCTAATTGCCTCAAATGGCAACACAATTATTTTTGATGGAACTAATTGGAAATATATTAATAATATAACATACACACGTATTTTGTTAGAAGATACCACAAAAAAAATTACCTATTTTGGAGGTGAAGGAAATTTTGGATACATAAAATTTAACGAAAAAGGAGAAGCAATTACAAAATCGTTTGCTAATAAATTAGAAAAAGAAAATCAAGATTTTTTTATAATACTATCAATAGAAAAAAAAGCAGACAAAATATATTTTATAGGTTTACGAAGAATCTTTATTTATAAAAATGAAAAATTAATAGCAGTTATACCAACTACAAACCAATTTAGGTTTTCATTTAAAGTAGAAAATAGAATATTTATTAGAGAAACAAATGTAGGTTTAGTAGAACTTATTAACGATAAATTAGCAAAAGTTCCAGAAAGTGAAGGTTTTGCAAACGAAAGTGTTTATTTTATTTTGCCCTACAATAATACTCATTATTTATTAGGGTCAAAAACAAAAGGTCTATTTTTATTTTCTAAAGAATACAAAAAAAATGGAATTTTCCAAGAAATATCGCCAATAATAACAAGTTTTTTTAAAACTAACCAAATTATGGATGGTATAGTTTTAAGCGATGGAAAATATGCAATTGGAACAAATTTAAAAGGTTTAGTTATATTAAATAAAAATTTAAGTCCCTACTTGTTTTTTAATAAAAATAATGGATTGGAAGACAATAATATAAACGATATATATCAAGATAAAAATAATAATATTTGGATATCAACAAACAACGGGTTGTCGGTACTTTATTACAACAACCCTATAAATAAACTATCTCAAAAACAAATAGATAACAGTTTTATAATAACAAGCTTAGCAAAATATAATAACAGTATTTTTTGTGGAACAATGGGCAATATAGAAAAAATTACACTTTCAAATTACGAACAGTCAGTATTTAACGAGAATTTTTTCCTTAAAGAAATATACGATTTTCCAAAAACATCAACAATTTCTATTAAAAATAATAAAAATAATATAATAGCTTCAACAAGAGATGGAGTTTACTATTTAACAACAAACAACAACCCAAAGCTAATTGACCCATTAGAACTTAACCTTGCTGGTATGTTTTCTAAGTACGACTCAACAATATATTTTAATGGTGGTTTAAACGGAATAGATATATTTCATAAAAATTTGAATAAAAACTGGGAAAATATAGGAAAAATTGCCACAAAAACATCAGTAGTAAACATTAGTGAACAAAACAAAGGAGAAATTTACGCATCAGCCGAAAGAGGTTTGTTGTATAAAATTAAAATGAAAAACTACCTAAATGTAAAAGATATAGAAATTTTAGAGTTAGATACATCAACAGGAATAAGCCAAGAAGAAACAGTAAAACCATATTTTTTTAAAAATATGGTTCTTATTAATCAAAAAGGAACTATATTACAGATAGAAAATAGCAACAAAAAATTTGTAAATATTACCAAAAAATTAGCCCGATATACCGATAATTGCAATGAAAATATTATCCCATATAATATTGATGAAAATTTTTTATATCCAAACAAAACGTATTTTGGATCAAATTATTTAGGAAATATAACCCAAATTAATGTTACCGATTCGGTTTTTTATTATACAAATAAACCATTCAGAAATTTAGATAATTCGGGATATTTTCAAATAATAAACGATACAATAGAAAATTGTATATGGTTTACTGGATCGAGTGGATTATTTAATTATTATTATAATCAAAAAACACAAACAAAACCATATAAAGCTATAATATACAGAGTTACACAAAAAAACGATTCAATTCTTATGAATTTTAATATGGGTTTAAAAAACACAGAAATAGAATATAAAAACAATACTCTTAGGTTCGATTTTTCGGCATTATATTACGAAAATCCGGAAAAAACACATTATGTATATATGCTAGAAAATTTCGATAAAAACTGGTCGGATACAACCTTAGAAAATCATACAAATTACACAAATATACCGGCAGGAAATTATAAATTTATAGTAAAAGCAATTAATGTATATGGCGACGAAAGCATTCCAGCATATTTCTATTTTAAAGTACTACCCCCATGGTGGCAAACTTGGTGGGCATATTCAATATATATTGTACTATCAATAATTACACTTTGGTTATTTATACTGCTAAATATTAGACGCTTAAAAATAG
Organism: Paludibacter propionicigenes; assembly: GCA_020721655.1. Lineage (GTDB taxonomy): Bacteria > Bacteroidota > Bacteroidia > Bacteroidales > JAFGXI01 > DYMG01. Next base: position 7,597 of record DYMG01000074.1, read on the forward strand.
CTAATAATATGTTAGAAAAAACAGTAAACGACCGAACCAAAGAAATTAAATATAAAAATATAGAACTATACAAAAAAAATGAATTAATAACCGAAAGCATTTACTACGCAAAAAAAATACAAGACGCAATAATGCCATCAGAAAACACTATTAAACAACACTTTCCACATTCATTTATAATTTATATGCCAAGCAATATAGTAAGTGGCGATTTTATGTGGATATACAAAATAAACGAAAACGAAACTATTATTGCTCTTTCAGATTGTACAGGGCACGGCGTTCCGGGTGCATTTATGAGTATGATTGGAAACACACTGCTTAACGAAATAATTATCGAAAAAAAAATAACCGACCCGAACCAAATACTAATTAATTTACACAATAAAATAGTAGCCGCACTACAAAATAAAAACGATGTAAACGCAACCGAAGATGGAATGGACATTGTTATTTGCAAAATAAACACGCTAAATAATAAAATAACCATTTCTGGAGCAAATCAAAATGCTTACTTATTTACAGATGGTAACTTTAACAATTATATTGGAGATTTATATTCAATAGGTGACCCTTTTGCCGAAAAACATAATATCCAATTTAATAATAGGGAATACACCTTTAATCAAGAATTTAAATTATACCTATCATCTGATGGCTATTACGACCAATTCGGCGGATTAGAGGATAAAAAATTTATGTCGGCAAATTTTATTAACGAATTAGTTAATATAAATACCCTAACAATAAATCAGCAAAAAGAAAAACTATTTACAATTTTTAATAATTGGAAAGGGGAAAACAATCAGCTCGACGATGTTCTAATAATTGGAATTAATTACAAAAAATAAATTTGATAAAAACAGCTATTTTTTTTCATAATAATAATTTATACTTTTCGTTCTCAGTAAAAAATAAACATTAACATAATGAAAAAATCATTTATTATACTAATAATCATGTTTTTAACTCTAAACATTAAATCACAAAATGTTGGGCAAAAAGGCGATACAAAAATAAATTACACCGATATAAATGGGAAAAAACAAGGAAAATGGGAAAAAAAATATAAAAATAGCAATATAGCTTATACAGCATTTTTTATTAACGATATACCAATTGGAGAATATAAAAGGTACTATGCAACAGGAAAATTGCAATTAGAAGTTACATATAACAAAAAATCGGAAGGTTTTGCAAAATTATATTGGGACGATTCTAAAAAAATGGCGGAAGGGAAATATATAAACACAAATGTAAAAGACTCTACTTGGCTATTTTACGATACACAAGAGACATTAATATCACAAATAACATACAAAAACGGAATTAAGGATGGAAAAGAAATAACTTACTTTAAAACCGGACAAAAAAACGAAGAAATAGGCTGGAAAAACGGAATTAAACATGGCGAATGGAACTATTATTACGACTTTGGAAAACCAAGAATGAAAACAACAAATATCAATGGGAAAAAACACGGAAGTTTTATATTTTATCACATAAACGGATTACCATATATTGTTGGAACATACAAAAACGGCTTTAGAGAAGGCAAATGGAATTTTTATTATAAAGACAATCAATTAGAAAAAACAATAACATACCAAAAAGGAACCCCAATAAACGAATACGAATTAGACGTAGAAACAGAAAAACAAATACAAGAATGGGAAAAAATGGAAGGAAAAATTCCAGAACCAACATACGAAAACTTAATTGAAAGAAATATTAAACAATAAAGAAAATGAAAAAAGTACAACTAATTTTTTTAATATTAATTGTATTTGAAACATACTCGCAAATAACTGCAACAGATTATATTGAAAAATACAGCAAAATTGCAGTAAAAGAAATGAAAAGAACCGGAATCCCTGCTAGCATTACATTATCGCAAGGAATGTTAGAATCGGCAAATGGAAATAGCACACTTGCAACAGAAGCTAATAATCATTTTGGAATTAAATGCCACTCAAGTTGGAAAGGACCCAAAATTTACAAAGACGATGACCAAGAACAAGAATGTTTTAGAAAATACAAATCAGTAGAAGAATCATTTATAGACCATTCAGAATTTTTAACAAAACAAAAACGATATGCTCTGCTTTTTGAAATTAAAACCACAAACTATAAAGATTGGGCTAAAGGGCTAAAACAAGCCGGTTATGCAACAAATCCACAATATCCAGAACGACTAATATACATAATAGAAGAAAACAAATTATACCAATTTGATATAGAAATTAATAATAAAGATTTAATAGCTCAAGTTTCTGATAATTATGGAAATAATACAACAAAGAACTCAGAGTTTATAATTAAAAAACGACCAAAACCTGTTGAAGATTACGAATTCCAAATAGGATACGATATTTATTTAAACAACAATGTAAAATATATAATTGCCAAAAAAGGCGATGATTTTAAAAAAATAACAAAAAAATTGGGCAAAATGGCTTGGGAATTGCCAAAATTTAACGAATTAGACAAAAATAACGAACTACAACAAGGTCAAATTATTTACATACAACCAAAACGAAATAGAGCCGAAAAAGGTAATGAATATCACATTGTAAAAGCAGGAGAAACCATTTATTCAATATCTCAATTTTATGGAATTAAAACTAAAAGCATAAGAAATAAAAACAAATTAGTAGAAAAACATGAAGTAACAGTAGGCGAAAAACTATGGTTGCGAAAAACAAAAAAATAAACTTTATAATATTTTAACATTACTACTAAAATATAAATACATAAATTTGTATCAATAAAAAATTAGATATGCTAATAAATACTGACGACCTTAAAAATAAAGGATTTTTAGACATCCCTATAGATAAAAATATTAATATAATTGAAGAAATTAACAAACTAAAAATACAAAAAAACGCAGTTATTTTAGCACACTTCTATCAAATAGGAGAAATCCAAGATATAGCCGATTTTGTAGGAGATAGCTTAAAACTTGCACAAGAAGCCGCAAAAACTAATGCCGACATTATACTTTTTGCCGGTGTTCATTTTATGGCAGAAACAGCTAAAATTTTATCGCCAAATAAAAAAGTATTATTACCCGATTTGTTTGCTGGTTGCTCCTTAGCCGATTCTGCACCCGCACAAGAATTTGCCAAATTTAAAAAACAATACCCCAATCATTTAGTAATTTCTTATGTAAACACAACGGCTACAATAAAATCTATGACCGATATTATATGTACCTCTAGCAACGCAAAAGAAATTATAGATACATTGCCAAAAGACCAAAAAATAATTTTCGCACCCGACAAAAATTTAGGGAACTACATAAACAGTGTAACTGGTAGAGAAATGGTCTTGTGGAACGGAGCTTGCCACGTACACGAGCAATTTTCTGTTGAAAGAATTTTGGAACTAAAAAAACAAAATCCAGATGCAAAAATTTTAGCACACCCAGAGTGCGAAAAAACCGTATTAATTATTGCCGACCACATAGGTTCTACATCATCGTTACTTAAATACACTAAACAAAACGAATATCAAAAATTTATTGTAGCCACCGAAAGCGGTATAATGCATCAAATGCGAAAAGCAAATCCGCAAAAAATATTTATTGGAGCTCCTCCAAAAGATAGCACTTGTGCCTGTAACGATTGCAATTTTATGAAACTTAATACATTACAAAAAATTTATAATGCTTTAAAATACGAACTTCCCGAAATAATAATAGACGAAGAAATACGAGTAAAAGCAGAAAAACCAATACTTAAAATGTTAGAAATTTCGGAACAATTAAAATTGTAAATAATATAAACTAAAACAGAAAACTATGATTTCAAAAAAATTAGAAGAAGCAATAAATTCGCAAATAGATAAAGAATTTTATTCTTCAAATCTTTATCTTTCTATGGCAGTTTGGGCAGATACAAACGGATTAAACGGAACAGCTAAATGGTTGTACGTACAAGCAGACGAAGAACGCTTGCACATGCTCAAGTTTATTCAGTTTTTAAACGACAGAGGCGGAAAAGCAGAAGTTCCTGCAATAAAAAAGCCACCTCATAATTTTAAAGACATAAAATCGCTATTTAAACTTGTTTTAGATCACGAAATATATATTTCAGAATCAATAAACGATATAGTTTCATTAACAATTCAAGAAAAAGATCATACAACAAATAATTGGTTGCAATTTTTTGTAAATGAACAAATTCAAGAAGAAAAATCAGCTCAAGAAATTATTGATAAATTAAAACTTATAGGCGATGCAAATTTGTATATGTTCGATAGGGATATTTTAAGTATGAGAAATGAGTAAAAAAAGCCCTCCAAAAATTCTTGGAGGGCTTTTTCCTGACTTCGCACATTATGCAATATAAGGCACAGACATTCAGGGTAGTGCAATTTTGTATAGGCACTACTTTTTAAATAATTTCATAAGGAGTTGTTATATGTTGTAACGGAACTTGCCACAATAATTCCATTGTTTACAATAATTTCGGCTGGTTTTTTTTATTTTTTGCTTGCTACACTGTAGCGAGGTTGTTTAATGATTTTTTCGTGATTTCCATAAGGTTAAAGATGTTTTTTTGCAATAAATTTAGTTCCGTTATTTTTCTTCCAAATATTTTCTTTTTTATACTTACCTCTAATAATTTAATATTATTTAATTCCATTTCTAAATCTTTAAAATTAAGCTGACATTTATTTTTGGCATTATGATATTTTATTTTATCTTGAATGCTATATGCTATGCTAAGTGCTGAGTAGAAGTCGTTTAGATTTGTTTTTGCAATATCAACATCAAGTAATTCTGCATAAATTGGATTTCGATTTACCCAATTAAAAATAGCTAATTTACTTCCTTGAGTGATTATTTTCCAATAATCATCAGCTTAATCAATCCGCTTTCTGTTGGCATTAATGAGTCCAGTATAAAAAGTCAGTTTAATTTTCATTAAATAGGCTAT
>DYMG01000075.1:0-6949 GCA_020721655.1 Paludibacter propionicigenes
CTTTATTGTGAAAGGTTTTTTTTTGCCTTAATTTTAAAAGCAAAGTTTCGAAGAATCGAAAGTCTAATACTGAAATCATTATGAAATTGGTTCGGGAGTCCAATAGAAATTGGACTAAACAGCAGTTGTTTTATAAGCATTATACAATTCATTTATTAAACTATACATTATACCAATTGTATTTATAAAATAGTCCAAACTATTTTGTAAATTTACAATAGCTTGTTCCGATTTTAATCGGTATTATTTGTATTTGGTATAAACTATTCAATTTAACTTTGAACCCCAATAAAAGAGGTGTTTTGTTATTATATTTGTTATAAAAAAAGAAACATTTCATTTTATTTTCAAAAAACTATCGAATAACATATTTTTTTCTGAAAAAAATCATTTTTTATTCAGTAATTTTATATCGTATTAAAACAATTATTTTATATACCTTAAATAAATTGAAATGGGATTAAAAGAGAAATTAGCTCAAAAAATTGTTGAGCACAGACCAAGAACAACACGTTTACTAAAAGAATTTGGCGACGTTAAATTGGGAGAAGTAACAATTGAACAATGTATTGGAGGAGCTAGAGATGTAAAATGCTTAGTTACAGACATTTCATATCTAGACCCAATGGAAGGAATTCGCTTTAGAGGACGTACAATTCCGGAAGTAATGGCAGCTTTACCAAAGCCAGCAGGAAAAGATTTTCCTTATGTAGAAGCATTTTGGTATTTACTTTTAACAGGTGATGTTCCAACTATGGCAGAAACTATGGAAATAGTTGAAGACTTTAAAAAAAGAAATAAAGTTCCAACTTATGTTTATGATGTAATTAAAGCCTTACCAAAAGAATCGCACCCAATGGTTATGTTTAGTACAGCCATTCTTGCAATGCAAAAAGAAAGCAAATTTGCTAAATTCTACGAAGAAGGTTTTAACAAATTGAGTGCTTGGGATACAATGTATGAAGATTCTTCAGACTTGTTAGCAAGACTTCCAGAAATAGCAGCATTTATTTATCGCTATAAATACAAAGGCGGAAACATTATTGCAAATCCAAACTCAGATATGGGAACAAACTTTGCAAAAATGATGGGCATTGATGCACCTTACGATGATGTTGCTCGTATGTATTTTATTTTACACTCAGATCACGAATCAGGAAATGCATCAGCACATACAACACACTTAGTAGCATCTACTTTATCTGATGCATACTATTCATTATCAGCAGGTATGGACGCTCTTGCAGGACCATTGCACGGTTTAGCAAATCAAGAAGTATTACGTTGGTTACAAGATGTAATTACAAAATTAGATGGAGTAGAGCCTACAGAAGAATTAATGAAAAAATTCGTATTAGAAACCTTAGATAGCGGTGCTGTTATTCCAGGTTTTGGACACGCTGTTCTTCGTAAAACTGACCCACGTTATCAATCTCAACGAGAATTTTGCGAAAAACATTTACCAAACGATAAAATTTTTAAATACGTAGATATGCTTTACAGGGTTGTTCCTGATATTTTATTAGCAAAAGGAAAAGCTAAAAACCCATGGCCAAATGTTGATGCTCAATCGGGTGTTATTCAATGGTTCTATGGAATTACAGAGTACGATTTTTACACAGTTATGTTTGGTGTTGGTCGTGCAATTGGTGTATTAGCTAATATTACTTGGGATAGAGGTTTGGGGTATGCTCTTGAAAGACCAAAATCTTTAACTACCGCAATGTTAGAAGATGTAGCAAAAAAAGGATAGCTAATTAAACTATAAATATTTAAGAGGCTTGTTTAAAAATAAGCCTCTTTTTTTATAAAATTGTTAGGCTAAATAATATTTGAAATTATATCGGAAACATATCTGTAATAACATGTTCCGAATTTGCTCGGAAGTCCAATAGTAATTGGACTAAACAGCATTGCATTGGCATTGTACAATTCATTTAATGAACTATATATTATTTGTATTTGGTATTAATTAAATAATATTGCAAATTTGTATTCTGTATGAATTATATTTTTTTTATAATAAAAATTAATAGGGCTGCACTACATTTTTAATAATTAGCAAGTCTAATCTAAAAAGTTATTTTAGATTAGACCTAACAGGTTAAATCTGTTAGGTCTTTTTATACTGAACTCATTAGTAATTTTAAATAAGTTATTAAATTTTTATTAGTGCAATAAAACTTTAATTTTTAAATAATCTTTTAAATTAAAACTATGAATATTCATAAAATAAGTAATTCAACATTAACATTAGATATTGTAGAGGCAATATTAGAAAATAATACTAAAATAGAGCTTTCTCAAGAATCTGTTTCGCAAATAGTTAAGTGCCGAAAATATTTAGATGAAAAAATTAAGACTCAAGAAAAGCCAATTTACGGCATAAACACAGGCTTTGGGTCGCTATATAACAAATCTATACCAAAAAACGAATTAGAAAATTTACAAACAAATTTAGTTATGTCTCACGCTTGTGGGGTTGGCGAGCAAGTACCCACCGAAATTGTTAAAATAATGATATTGTTTAAAATACAATCGCTTTCCTTTGGAAATTCTGGAGTTCAGTTAGAAACAGTTGAGCGATTAATATATTTTTTTAATAACGATATTTTGCCAGTAATTTATCAACAAGGTTCGTTAGGAGCATCGGGCGATTTAGCCCCATTAGCACATCTTTCATTAGCATTATTAGGAATGGGGGAAGTCCATTATAAATGCACTTTAATGTCGAGTGAAAAATTACACGAAAAATTAAAATTAATGCCAATAAAACTTCAATCGAAAGAAGGACTTGCATTATTAAATGGAACACAATTTATGAGCTCTTATGCAGTTTGGTCGGCAATAAAATCTAGACATTTGGCAAAAATGGCTAATACAATAAGTGCTTTATCGTTAGAGGCTTATGATGGTAGAATAGAAGCGTTTAACCCATCAATACAAAAAGTTAGAGCACATAAAGGGCAAATAGATACCGCTAAATTTTTTAACGAGATACTAAAAGGAAGTGAAATAATTTCTCAAGAAAAAGAGCATGTTCAAGACCCGTATTCTTTTAGATGCATTCCGCAAGTACACGGAGCTTCGGTAGATACAATAAGTTATGTATCAAGCGTTTTTGAAAAGGAAATAAACTCTGTTACTGACAATCCAACTGTATTTCCTGATGAAGATTTAATAATTTCTGGTGGTAATTTTCACGGACAACCACTTGCAATAACAATGGATTTTTTGGCAATAGCACTTTCCGAATTAGGGAACATATCGGAACGCCGAATATATCAATTAGTATCGGGTAAACGAAATTTACCATCGTATTTAGTTAAAAATGCAGGAATAAATTCTGGATTTATGATTGCTCAATATACTGCAGCATCAATTGTTAGTCAAAACAAACAGTTTTGCACGCCTGCTTCGGTAGATTCAATAGAATCGTCGCAAGGACAAGAAGACCATGTAAGTATGGGGGCAAATGCAGCCACAAAACTTTATAAGGTTGTTCGTAATTTAGAAAAAATAATTGCTATTGAATTATTTACTGCAGCTCAGGCAATAGAATTTCGACGCCCATTAAAGACTTCAAAAAAACTAGAAAAACTAATTGTTGATTATCGAAAACGAATTAATTTTATCGAAAACGATACAATTATGTACACTAAAATTGAAGAATCGATAAATTTTGTGAAAGATTTTAAGTTCTTTTAATCATTAATGCTTAAGATAACCGATATTTAAAAGGATAACAGTCAGTAAAGGTTTTCATAAATAATATGATTGTATAATAGTTCGTATTACTTTATGGGTTAGCTTATTATTATGTAAGAAAAAGTGTCCATATTTCAAAAGTCATAGAAAAAACAATCAAGTTCTTAAAGGAATAAAAGTTATTCCTAAAATATTTAAAACAATATAGGTTTTAAGTAGAATATTAATTTGTGATTCTACTTGAATAATTTATAAAAAATGTGCTTATTTTTATGAAAACAGGAAAAAAAATTATTAAACAGCAATTTTTAAGTATTTAAATATTATCTTTGATAAACAATGTAACTAAAATTAAATTATTGATTTATGAGAAAAATAACTATTTTAATTATTACGTTTGTTCTTTTGGCTAGTATTGGCTTTTCACAAAACAAATTTAAGTACATTAAAAGAACACAAAATGGAATTTACGAAACTGTTTTTACAGTTTTAGGAATTTACGACAACTCTACGAGTTCTGGTTTAATTAATCAGATAATCAAAGTAGAAGGGGTAACTGAAGCTAAAATATTTTACAATAGACGTTGTAAAATATTATCTGAAAAAGAGCTGGATTTTGACTTAATTAGAAAAATAGTTAAAAGTTATAATGCTGACTTTCAAATTGAATATTGCGATATTAAAGATAAATTTACTTATATCGAAATATCTACTTTCTCTAAAAATTACAGTATTGTAGATTTTACGCCAAATAGAATACCTGCAAACAAATGGGTTTTCCCTGAAGACTTTCCAACTAAAGAAAACATTTCTGATATTTCTAAACTTGCACAAGAAAAACAAAATTGGATAGAAAAAAATCCTTATAAATGGCGAGATATTACAGGTGTTGAATATCTTGACTTTTCACAAAAACTAGGTTATAAATTAAAATAATAATTATTGCTATGAGAAATTATTTTTTAACAATAATACTTGCAGTATTTACAAGTATTATAGCATTTTCACAAACGTATGAAATGGATGTAAATAATGGGCAAACAATCACTACTTGTTCAGGAACAATATACGATAGTGGGGGAAGTGGAGGAGATTATAGCAATAATGAGTCTTATTCTGTAACTTTTTGCCCAAGCACGCCAGGTGCAAAAATTCAAATACAATTAAGTTTTGATATTGAAGTTGATTATGATTATATATATGTTTATTATGGAAGTACATATATTGGATATTTAAATGGGTCAGGCACATACACTTGTCTTTCTAATTCAGTTGATGGCTGTATTACCTTAGAATTTACATCTGATGTAAGTGCTGTTTATTCAGGCTTTTCAGGAGTTATTTCTTGTTATACACCAGCACCTCCAGGTTCTCCAAATACTCAAGATTGTTTAGGCTCAATTCCAGTGTGTAATGGGTCGTATTCAAATGGCACCTCGTACACTGGGACTGGAAATGTTGCCGATGAAATTAATTCGGGCACATCGTGTTTAGCAAGCGGTGAAAAAAACGATGTTTGGTACGTTTTTACAGCTCAAAACACTGATAATATTGGATTTACAATAACACCAAACGATCTTAATGATGATTATGATTGGGCTTTATTTGATTTAACAAATGCAACTTGTTCTGATGTTTACAATGATATTAGTATAGAATTATCATGCAATTACTCTGCTGATGCTGGGTCAACAGGTGCTGTAAGTGGCGGAAACGGCAGTAGTCAAGGTGCATCAGGAACTGCATGGAATAGTTTAATACCTGTTGTAGCAGGGGGAACTTACGTTATAAATGTAAGCAACTATTCTTCAACACAATATGGATATACAATTAACTTTACAGGTTCTGCAGGTACAATGGTAGATAACTCAGCTCCTTACTTAGATCAAATAACATCTTCGCCTGCTTGTGGACAGAGTCAAATAACTTTCGATTTTACAGAGCGTGTACTTTGTAGCAGTGTTTCTGCAAGCGATTTTACAGTAACTGGTCCAGGTGGTACTTATTCTATAACAAACATTAACTGTAATTCAGGAGCAACATATAGCCAATCATTCACAATAACACTTAACACAGCTCTTACATCTGGAGGAACATATAGTTTAAATTTAACAGGGCAAGTTGATGACGCCTGCGGAAATACTGTTAATGGAAATAGCTTATCTTTTGCTGTTAGTGGTGTTGATGGTTCTGCTTCAGTTACGCATAATGTTGATTGTTATGGTGGAAATAACGGAACTGCTACAGCAAGTGCTACAGGTGGAACTACACCATATACTTACCACTGGAGTACAGGAGCATTAACTGCTGGTGTAACTGGTTTATCTGCTGCATCATATACGGTTACTGTTACCGATAATCTTGGCGTTTGCCAAGATGTAATAACTGTTACACCTACTCAACCAACACAAATAACCTCAACTATTAGTTCTACACAGCCAGCTTGTAACGGAGGTGCAACAGGAAGTGCAACAATTACGCCTTCAAATGGTACTCCGGGTTACACATACCATTGGAGCAACGGCGTTAATGCACAATCAATAAGCAATGTAATAGCAGGTACTTACAATGTTTCTGTTTACGATTCTCACTCTTGTTTACACACTAATTCTGTTACAATTTCTCAACCTACTGCTTTAGCTGTAGGTGCATCTACTAATACACAACCAAGTTGTTATGGTGGAAATAACGGTCAAATTGCTTTACCTAACCCAACAGGCGGAACAGCACCATACACATATACTTGGTCTCCTTCAGGTTCAGGACAAACAGCAACCGGACTTTCGGCTGGAACTTATAATGTTACTATACAAGATAGTCACGGTTGTCAATCAATTAAAACCGGTATTTCATTAACACAACCTACACAAATAACCTCAACCATTAGCTCTACACAGCCAGCTTGTAACGGAGGTGCAACAGGAGGTGCAACAATTACGCCTTCAAACGGTACTCCGGGTTACACATACCATTGGAGCAACGGCGTTAATGCACAATCAATTAGTAATGTAATAGCAGGTACTTACAATGTTTCTGTTTACGATTCACAATCTTGTTTACATACAAATTCTGTTACTATTTCTCAACCTGCTGCTTTAGCTGTTGGTACACCTACAAATACACAACCAAGTTGTTATGGTGGAAGTAATGGACAAATTGCTTTACCTAACCCAACAGGGGGAACATCACCATACACATATACTTGGTCTCCTTCAGGTTCAGGACAAACAGCAACCGGACT
>DYMG01000075.1:7049-12516 GCA_020721655.1 Paludibacter propionicigenes
CACCATACACATATACTTGGTCTCCTTCAGGTTCAGGACAAACAGCAACCGGACTTTCGGCTGGAACTTATAATGTTACTATACAAGATAGTCACGGTTGTCAATCAATTAAAACCGGTATTTCATTAACACAACCTACACAAATAACCTCAACCATTAGCTCTACACAGCCAGCTTGTAACGGAGGTGCAACAGGAGGTGCAACAATTACGCCTTCAAACGGTACTCCGGGTTACACATACCATTGGAGCAACGGCGTTAATGCACAATCAATTAGTAATGTAATAGCAGGTACTTACAATGTTTCTGTTTACGATTCACAATCTTGTTTACACACTAATTCTGTTACAATTTCTCAACCTGCTGCTTTAGCGGTAGGTGCATCTACTAATACACAACCAAGTTGTTATGGTGGAAATAACGGTCAAATTGCTTTACCTAACCCAACAGGCGGAACAGCACCATACACATATACTTGGTCTCCTTCAGGTTCAGGACAAACAGCAACCGGACTTTCGGCTGGAACTTATATAGTAACAGTACAAGATGCTCATGGTTGTCAATTAATTAAATCTGGTATTTCATTAGCCCAACCTACACAAATAACAAATTCTAACACAATACATAATGCAACATGTAATGGTAGCTCAACAGGAAGCATTGTTACAAGTGCTTCAGGTGGTACAGCTCCTTTAAGTTATTTATGGAGTGCCAATACAGGTGGGCAAACATCAGCCACAGCAATAAATTTACCAGCAGGCAGTTACAATGTAACAATTACAGATGGACATGGTTGTACGATAGCTAACAATAGCATAGCAATTACACAAGATGCTGCAATTGTAATAACAACTAATAGTATAAACGATGCATCATGCGGACACCCAGATGGTTCTGCAACTGTTTCGGCTTCTGGTGGTTCTACAACTGGTTTTACTTATGCTTGGGAAGGCGGACAAACAGGACCTACTATTTCTAATGTTATTGCAGGTTCTTATGATGTTACAGTTACAGACTCACATTCTTGCACAAATGTTACCAGCGTAAATATTAATGATGCTGGAGCACCTACTATTGCAGAAGTTGCACCTTCTCACGTAAATGTGCTCTGTTTTGGTAATAACACTGGTTCAGCAACAGTTAATGGTTCTGGAGGAACAGGCACATTAACTTATTCTTGGTCAAATGGGTCGGGAAATGTTACAACAGCCAATAATTTAACAGAAGGAACTTATACTGTTTCTGTTACAGATGCAAATTTATGCGTAGCTACAGTTCCTATTACAATTACACAACCAGCAGCATTAAGTGCAATAGTATCAACAACAGTAAATCCAACTTGTTTTGGCAGTTTAAATGGACAAGCAGGAGTAACAGTTAGTGGAGGTGTTACAACATATTCTTATAGTTGGAATTCAACACCAGCTCAACTAACTTCTACAGCTACAGGTTTAAGTTCAGGTAGTTATATTGTAATAATTACAGATAATAATGGTTGCACACTAACAAAAACAGTAACATTAACTCAACCGGCAGCTGTTAGTATTTCAGGAACAAGTTTTACTCAACCTTCATGTAACGGTGGAAATACAGGAACTGCCACAGTAAACTCTGTTTCAGGAGGAACTTCCGCATCGGGTAATTATAACTACACTTGGAGTACTACACCTGGTCAAAACGGACAAACAGCAGTAAATTTATCGGCAACAATTTACACAGTAACAGTGTCTGATGATAATTCTTGTACAACAACAACTAGTGTAACTTTAACACAGCCTACGGCAGTTTCTTCTACAATAAGTTCTGTACAACCATTATGTAACGCAGGAACAAATGGTACAGCAACAGTAGTTGGCTCTGGAGGAACAAGTCCATATACATATTTATGGGATTCAAATGCAGGAAGTCAAGCAAATGGAACTGCAACAAATTTATCTGCTGGCATAAATTATTTTGTTACCATTAGCGATGCAAATAATTGCTCTACTACAAATAATATTACACTAACACAACCGGCAGTTTTAGCAATAGATGCTATAACACCAACAATGCCCCTTTGTTATGGTGGAAATAACGGACAATTAGCTATTGTTAATCCTCACGGCGGAACATTACCATATTCTTATACTTGGTCTCCTTCCGGTTCTGGGCAAACAGCAACAGGCTTATCAGCAGGAACTTATGCGGTTACTGTACAAGATGGTCATGGTTGCCAATATACACAATCTGGTATTACATTATCGCAACCATCACAAATTATTAATAACAATACTATTACAAATTTAAGTTGTAATGGAAATTCAACAGGAAGTATTGTTACAAATGCAAGTGGAGGAACAGGAACATTAGATTATATTTGGGCACCTGGAGGACAAACCTCATCTAACATAACAAATGTATCTGCAGGAACATACTCTCTTACAATTACCGACGATAATGGTTGTACATTATCGCAAACAGGTATTAATGTTACACAACCTTCTGCGTTAAGTATAAGTTCAACAAGCTTTACTCAGCCTTTGTGTGTTGGTAATAGTAATGGAACAGCTACAGTAAATGCAACAGGAGGAACTTCAATTTCAGGTAATTATAGTTATTTATGGAACACAGTACCTGCTCAAATTGGACAAACAGCAGTAAATTTATCGGCAACAACTTATACAGTAACAGTGTCTGACGATAATAACTGTACAACAACAACAACTATTACATTAACACAACCAACTGTTGTTGATGTTACTATCAATAGTACAAATCCTGTTTGTTTTGGCGATAATAACGGTTCTGCTACTGCCACAGGAACTGGTGGAATTGGAACATTCGACTATAGTTGGAGTAATTCTCAAACAACACAAACTGCAACTAATTTAATTGCTGCAACATATACAGTAACAGCAACAGACGATAATGGCTGTACTAGTTCAGAAACTGTTACATTAACAGAACCAGATGCTTTAACAACAAGCATTACTGCTTTCGATAATGTTCAATGTTTTGGAGGTAACGATGGTTATGCTACAGTTACAGCTTCTGGAGGAACTCCTAATTATGATTATATTTGGGACGATATTGCACCTACAACTACAGCAAGTGTTACAGGTCTTCCTTTTGGTACATACCATGTTACAGTAACAGATGCACACAATTGTACACAAATTAGTACTGCAACAATAGGACAACCTGCACTTTTAACAGTTTCTTCAAGTTCAGTTGATGTTCTTTGTAATGGAGGAAATACTGGTCAAGGAAACTTAGGTGTAGCTGGAGGCACAAACCCTTATACTTTTGGTTGGGATAACGGCTCTACTAATGAGGATATAACTGATATAGCAGGAACATACAATGTTACAGTAACAGATAATAATGGTTGCACAGAAACATCATCTGTAACTATTAACGAACCTATAGAATTAAGTGCAACATCAACAATAACTAATCCTAATTGCGGAAGCAACGATGGTGGAATTGTTGTAACACCAGCCGGAGGAGTAGGGTCTTACACTTACCAATGGGGAGTACCAGCTGGAGGTGGAACTATAAGTACCGCAAGCAGTTTATACGCTGGAACTTATTTTGTTACTATTGCAGATTTTAATGGTTGTGAAATTGTACATTCTGCTACATTATCCGATTTAGGCTCAGCTGTAGTTTCTGTATCAAATATTGAAAATATTGCATGTTACGGCGATTCTACAGGAAGTGCTCAAGTAAATATTGTATCAGGAGGAACAGCTCCATTTAGCTATACATGGTATAATAATGGGAACTTAATTTCTTACCCCGATACAAATATTATAGACAGTTTACCTGCTGGAAGTTTTTCTGTTAATGTTTTAGATATTAACGGTTGTGCTTCGGCTATTAATTTTAACATATTAGGCAACAGCTCTATAACCGCCATTATGCATATTGATAATCTTATATCATGTTACGGATTAAGCGATGCTGTACTATCTGTAACCCCTTCAGGAGGTTCAGGAAATTATACTTACAGTTGGAGTCATGATGTGTTATTAACAGACTCTATTGCCTCTAACTTAGGTGCAGGTCCTTATGTTGTTACAATTACTGATGATAGCTTATGTACAAAAATTAAAACAATTAATCTTTCTAATCCAAACCCTATAACAATTGCATTATTAGATTCAACAAATGTTACTTGTAATGGTGGAAATGACGGAATAATTTCAATATCTCCTTCTGGGGGTACTGCTAATTTTGGATACAATTATTTGTGGGAAAATGGCGACTTAACAAATACTGCCGATTCTCTAACAGCAGGTTATCACAGTATTACTGTAACAGACGATAATGGCTGTTTTACTACTGATAGTTTTGCAATTTCCGAGCCACTTCCTTTACAATTGCCTTACACAACGACCAACTCAATTTGTGGAGGAAACACAGGTACTATTACTGTTAATCCTAATGGCGGATCTGCGCCATATAGTTTTGTTTGGCAAGACGATGCGTTTTTAGATACTAATTACAGAGATGCATTACATTCTGGACAATACTTTGTATTAGTTACTGATGCTAATGGTTGCTCTAACAGTACTTCAATAGATGTAATTGATAATGGAGCAGGTACATTCAATCTAATAAGCTCTACCGATGCTAAATGTTTTGGTCAATCAACAGGTGAAATTATTATAGGAATAACAGGAGGTACGCCAGATTTTACTTATGTTGTAAGTAGTGGCGGAAATACAATTGATAGTACTTCTTCTAGCCTTTCTTTAGATACAGTTTCTAACCTATCGCAAGGAACATATCATATTATTATTTATGATAACTTTAATTGTATTACCACAGGTAATGTAACTGTAGGAGAACCAACTCAATTAGAAATAAGCGATACAATTACAAATGTAAGTTGTTTTAATGGAAACAATGGCTCAATAACAATTAATACTAACGGAGGAACTCCTAACTACAGTTACATTTGGTCTAATTTAGACACAACCTCTACAATAACCAACTTAATTGCCAATAACTATTCTGTTACTGTTTACGATAATAATTTGTGCGAAGTAACTGCTAATTTTATTGTCTCTCAACCAACATCTCCAAATACTTTAACAATAACAAAAACTGATATTGATTGTTTTGGCAATAATTCCGGAATTTCGACCGCTAGTATGAATGGTGGCACATCTCCTTATTCATATATTTGGTCTAATGGATATACAGACTCTACAATAACAGGTTTAAGTATCGGAACTTACTATGTTACTGTTATAGATGCCAATAACTGTTTGGCTTCCGATTCGGTTAATATTTATGAACCTACAGCATTAAATTTATCGGTTACTAATATTACAAACAACAAATGTTATAACGACTCTACCGGTGCTATTAATGTTTTTGTTGATGGCGGAACTGCACCTTATCAATATAATATAGGTAGTGAAAACCAAGCAATCGGAACTTTTAGTGGACTAACCGCTGGAATATACACTATAAC
>DYMG01000012.1:0-38118 GCA_020721655.1 Paludibacter propionicigenes
CCTTTATTCCGCTAAGTTCAATAAAGGATAGAAGTGTTTTTTTAACAACCACGTTATGAAATTATACAAGAAAGAATTAATATTATTCATCTATAATTTTTTTATAAGAATAACCTAAACACCAAGAATTATTTATCTTAACAAATTCTCTATATATTTTGTATTTAGTATTTATTTCAGTGTTTATTACTACTAATTCTTTATTTATTTCCTTAACTCTATCTGTATTTAAAAGACTAATTACCTTATTATTTTCTTTAATAATCTCATCAATTTGCTTTTCTGTAGTTTTATTTAAAGTATTTAAAACGTTCTCAGCATAAATATTAGATTCAATATCATTATATATCAGATTTAAATGAACCGAATGATATGCACTTAAATACATCTTTACATAAGCAATATTTTTTTCTTTTAGACATTTATTATAAGATTGCAATAAATTCTTTATTGTGTTAACTGGGTAATTCTTTTTATCATTTTTTACTTTGCCAAAAGTACTATAAAACTTTTTGTAATTAGGTTTTACATATACTTGTTCTTTTATATTTTCGTATTCCAAGCTGTAATTGTAACTGTAATTTTTATTTTGTTTTATTAATTCGCTAATTGAATCATTATATAAAGTTGTTGTATATATGCTTTTATCTCGGCTTCTTTTGTATTTAAAAAATATTTTATTATCATTTATTTCATAAATCTCTATACGTCCTGTGGATAATATTTTTTTTACAAGTTCTAAACTTATATGTTTGTCATATTTGTTATATATAATTTCGTACAAATAATTATCGTAACTAAAATCATTATCTTCAATAGGTACTGGCTTTTCATAACATAAATATACTTGTTTTGTGAAATTATTTTTAACAAAATATTCATAAATAAAAGAATTTATATTATTTCGTTTAAGTTCTTTTCCTATATTTCCACCAATAATATAGTTTAAATTTGTATCAAGTACATTTATTGAATCTCTATCAAGTATATATTCAAATATGTTTATTCCATTATTTGTATATCTGTAATAATTTAACACATGTCCAGATAAATCACTCTTTTCTTTTAGTAAGTTTGTTGTGTTTTTTACATAATCAGATTTATATATGAACATTTTATTCTCTTTTGGAAAATAATTTTCTTTTGTAAATGCTTTTATATTGTCGAATATTTGAAATATAATGCTTGATTTGTTTGGATTTATTGTAATAAACTGTATCCATTGACTTTTCAAAGTATTTATTGCATTTATCTTATTTTTTTTAGGTATTTCTTTTAATTCAGAAAATAATGGTATTTTTTTTAAAAACAAATCAATTTTATTAGAGCCATTAACAGATAAGAATAAGGCATTAATTTCTGTTTTAAAAAAAATTAAACCTGCAAAAATAGTTGTGTCGTCTATAAATTGCATATCGTGAAAATTAACAGGGTTACAATCCATTTCTTCAGATGATACAATTTTATCTTTTTGTAAGTACTCTATAGTTTGTTTATATTTTTTTGCTACGTGTTTTATTTCTTCCTCTATTTTAATTTCATCAAGTATTAAATTACTTTTTATATCAAATAAATACAATGCGAATTTTTTTTCAGAATATAAAACTGCATAATTTCTATTAATAGTAAAATTACTAATTTGTGTATATTTTGTATCATAAAACAAGGTTGAATTTTTACCTATATTGTAATCTGAAATATTATTAATTTCATTTACAGTTACCTGTGAAAAACTAATAGTAATGTTGAGTAGAATATATATTAATATTTTGTGCATTTGTATATTTCTGATTTATAATTATTTCTGAAAAGTCTTTTCTATCGATATATCGGTTGGCTGTATAAAATCGAAGCAAATTTCGGAGCAGTATCTTATCCTACGATACAATGTTTGCAACGAGCTGTAACGCTAATATTACCTCTGTCCCTGCTCTGATTTATGACCGCGTGTTAACCTGACGGTTATTTTATCAAGCAATTGTAACGGTTTGATTTAGTAATTCAACGTTGAAATTTATCTTTGCATTTAAAGCTTTAAAAACTTTAATAATTGTATCAAAACGAGCATCTGTTAAACTATTCTCAATTTTAGAAATTTGGGCTTTTTGAACACCTACAAGTTTTCCTAAATCAGCTTGTGTCATATTTCGTTCTTTTCGTGCTTGTTTTATTGCTGCTCCTATTAATTCAAGACGTAATTCATTTTCAAACGCATCACGTTTTGGTGTACCGATTTTACCAATGTGTTTATCAGTAACATCTTCTAAGCTATATGTTTTCATTTTTCTTATTTTTTATATTTATACTTTTTCCTTCGAAATATTTTATTCGCAATCGTTCTGCCTTATCGATTTCACTTTGAGGTGTCTTATCTATTTTATTTATTATTCCATGAGTTGAAATCACAACTGTTTCTGTTTTATCTGTTTTATCCCAAAAAGCGAAAAGCCTATAATAGCCTCTTACAGTATAATATTGCAAATATACAAGTATCTTTATAAGGAAACAAACTATTGGAACGTTTTTTTCAAACAGGAAATTACAATATCTATAACTATCATATAGCTCAATAAAATAACAATTCATTGTTAATAAGATGTTGAAAACAGGTTGAAAACCTTATAGTCAAACTCAACTAATAAATAATACAAACAACATTTAAAATTGTATTTTTGCTAATCGAAATAATAAAAATAAAATGACAAAAGTAATAGCAATAGCAAATCAAAAAGGTGGAGTTGGTAAAACAACCACAGCAATTAATTTAGCATCGAGCTTAGCAATATTAGAAAAAAAAGTGCTACTAATAGATGCCGACCCACAAGCAAATGCAACATCGGGCTCTGGCTTCGACTTAAAAAATATAAAAACAAGTATTTATGAATGTTTAATTGACGATGTAAATCCTAAAAATATAATTCTTAAAACTAATAACGAAAATTTAGATTTATTACCATCTCATATTGATTTAGTTGGAGCAGAAATAGAAATGCTTGACCGCCCAAATAGAGAAGGTTTAATGAAAATGCTTATTGAAAAAGTAAAAAACGATTACGATTTTATTCTTATTGATAGCTCGCCTTCGTTAGGATTGCTAACAGTAAATGCCTTAACAGCAGCCGATTCGGTTATTATTCCAGTCCAAAGTGAATATTATGCTCTTGAGGGCTTGGGTAAACTTTTAAATACAATAAAAATAATACAAACTCGATTAAACCCAAATTTACAAATTGAAGGTTTTTTAATTACTATGTACGATGCACGCACAAATTTAAGCAACCAAGTTGTAGATGAAGTTAAAAAACATTTCGAATCTATGGTTTTTGATACAATTATTCAACGAAATATTAAACTTGCAGAAGCCCCAAGTCACGGATTATCAATAATAGAACACGATGCCACATCTAAAGGTGCCGTAAATTATTTAAATTTAGCAAGAGAAATATTACAAAAAAACGGTTTAACCGACATTAGCAACGAAAACAGAATTATTGAATAAATAAAATATCAGAAAAATTTTATTATGGCAAAAAAAACAGGATTAGGAAAAGGACTTGGTGCACTTATAGAAGATAATAATACTCACGACGACTCGTCATCATCACTAATAAAGGAAATAGAACTATCAAAAATAGAAACTAACCCATACCAACCACGCAAATATTTCGACGAAGAAGCACTTAAAGAACTTTCCGAATCAATAAAATTATTAGGAATAATTCAACCTATTACACTTCGCAAAATTGACGGAGAAGACCGCTACCAACTTATTTCAGGAGAACGCAGATTTAGAGCCTCAAAATTAGCAAATTTAACAACAATTCCGTCTTACGTTAGAACAGCCAACGACCAAGGAATGCTTGAAATGGCTTTGGTAGAAAATATTCAACGTGAAGATTTAGACGCAATAGAAGTTGCTCTTAGTTTTCAACAATTACTTACCGAATGTAAACTAACTCAAGAACTTTTAAGCGAAAGAGTTGGTAAAAAACGCTCTACAGTAACTAATTACTTACGCTTATTAAAATTGCCCCCAGAAATTCAATTAGGAATTAAAACTCGCCAAATTTCTATGGGACACGCTCGTGCACTAATAAACATTGAAGATGCCGAAACACAACTAATGGTTTACGAGCAAATTCTTAAATACAATTTTTCGGTACGCAAAACAGAAGAAATTGTTAGAGAATTAACAGAAAACACTAAATTAGATAAGATTGTAAAAAATAAACAAAAAACACCTACCGAATACCAATCATTAGAAACACATCTGTCTAATTATTTTAAAACAAAAGTTGACTTTAAAATAAATGATAACGGTAAAGGAAAAATTGTAATAGATTTTAAATCGACCGAAGATTTAGAAAGAATTATTGAAATTATTGATAAAATATAATTTCAAAAAACATAATGAAACTATTTATTTACATACTAATTTTAGCAAACTTTATTTTACCAACAAAAGCACAAACCGATAGTTTAAATACACCAAACAACGACACAACAGAAAATAGTTCCATTATTTTAAACCAAAAACATTCGCCAAAATTAGCAACGTGGTTGTCTGTTGCTGTTCCTGGAACAGGTCAAATTTACAACAAAAAATACTGGAAAGTGCCAATAATTTATGGACTTTTTGGAACTTTTGGTTATTTTGCCAATAAATATGAAAAAGAATATTTGTTTTACAGGCAAGCTTACAAAGACAGACTTAACGGATTAACAACTCAACTTTCAGCCGGAGAATATTACCAATTATTATCAAACGACGAATTAAAATCGGAAATGAAACGTTGGGAAAGAAACCGAAATTTTAATTATATAGGAATATTTTTAACATACATTGCCAATATTGTTGATGCAAGTGTTGATGCCAATTTGTATTATTACGATATTAGCGATGACCTTTCAATTCGCATAGAACCAATAATTTACAGTAACAATAACTGTCCAAATACAATAGGCGTTAATTGTAAAATATCTTTTTAAATAAAAATATGACTTTTGAAGAAATAATAAAAGACTTAAAAAATAAAATATACAAACCCTTTTATTTACTTACTGGTGAAGAACCTTATTATATTGATGTTATTACAGAATATATTGCAAAAAACGTACTAACAGAAGAAGAAAAATCGTTTAATCAAACATTAATTTACGGAAAAGACACAAACGCACGAGACGTAATAAATCTTTGCAAAAGATACCCTATGATGGCTAATAATCAGGTAGTTATTTTAAAAGAAGCTCAAGATTTAAGCAATTTTGATGATTTATTACCGTATTTTGAAAACCCACTAAATTCTACAATTTTAGTGATAAACTACAAATACAAAAAATTAGACTCAAGAAAAAAAGTTTACAAAACAGCCGAAAAAAATGGTATAACACTAAATACAAAAAAAATATACGATAATCAAGTCCCGCAATGGATTGAAAAAATGGCAAACGAGTTAAACATAAACATTGAAGCAAAAGCAACAATTTTGTTAACCGAATTTATTGGAGCCGATTTAACGAAAATTAGAAAAGAACTTGAAAAACTAAAAGTTAGTATTGAGGGTAAATCTAACATAATTACCACAAAAGATATTGAAAATAATATTGGAGTTAGTAGAGAATTTAACATTTTTGAACTATCGAAAGCGTTTGGCAAAAAAGACATATTAACTGTAAATAAAATAGCAATTTACTACGGTAATAATTCTAAACAATACCACCCTATTTTAATAATTGGATTACTCTTCGATTTGTTTTTTCAAAAACTATTTATTTATCATCTTTTAAAAGACAAATCGCAATACAATGTAGCAGCTAAACTTGGTGTAAGTCCTGCATTTGTAAAAGACTACGAAATTGCAGCAAAAAACTACTCGCCACAAAAAATAGTAGAAATATTTTCACTTTTAAGGCAATTCGATTTAAAAGCAAAAGGTGTTGACGCTAATGCTATTGAACCAATAGATTTGTATAAAGAGTTGTTTTTTAGAATATTACACTAAGTAATATCAAATACAAACAATAATTAATTGGACTTCCGAACAAAGTTCGGAATGCTTTCGGTATAATTACAAACTATTTAAAACAGCAGTTAAATTAGCATCGGTAATTTCGGTTAAACTTAAATCTATTGTAGTATTTACTTCAACTTGGGTTTCATTAAAGTAATAGAATAATTTATTGCTACTATCAATTCCAATAAATATAATTTTAATATTTTCGCCAACAGGTAAATTTCCCGATGTTGAACTATATAACTGCATCAAGCTTTTATAATTTGGCAGATAAATAAATTTGCTTACATTGGTTAGATTATCGGTGCTCGATGTAAAATTATAAGTTGTATTATTTCCAGAAAAAACAGGTAATTTAGCACAAGAAATCCAACCTAATTGTTGCATTTCGGCTGTATATCCGTAAGAAGTTGTAGTAAAATTTCCGGCAGGTGTATTTATCCAATTCGTAATATTTGAAACAAGCTCGCCATAATATGTTTTCATAAAACTTTCTTGCGATGTGTTGGGCATTTCTACAGTCCAAGTGCATTGCGGACGCAAAACTAATTCTTCTCCATCTTTAAATGCCGTAATTTTAACTTCTCCGTGCGAGGTTAGTAAATTTCCGTCGGCAATTGTTGGCATTTGGTAATAAATCATATCTTTAGCAGGATAAAGCTCAATTAATTTAACTGTATAAGGCCAATGAACACTATCGCCATTGGCAAACATTAGTTTTTCTTTTGAAACCCAAATTTTTGTTCCTTCGTGTCCTTGAATTGGGGCTGTTCCCGATGTATCTATAACAAATTCTTGTTCATCTTGTTTTTTTGTATTGTAGTAATTATTTATCGATTCGTATTCACTAAGCTCTTCTTCTTCAGTGGCTTCTATCCTATCTTTAGAACAGCTATTAAAAAAAGAAGTGCTCAATAGTAGTAAAAAAACTGTAAACAAGTTAACAAAATTTGATGTTTTCATTTGTCTTTATTTTTAAGTTATTAATTATATGCAGGACACGACATTGGCGATTTCTTATTTTTTCTTCCGCCACCGGCATTACCTTTACCTTTTTTGCATTTAAAGAAATACATTATGCCTATTTGTAGGTTAGTTTCTTTCCATTTAAAGTTATATCTGTACTCAATAAAAGGTCGTAAACAGGCTCTATTTGTAAGTCCACCACCCAATTCGGCATCCCAATTTGAAAATTTTTTGTCTTGCATTGGCGATGTTTCGTAATTAATCCAACCGTTGTACGAACCGTTTGCTATTCCATAAAAAACCCAATTTTTAACATGGAATAAGTTTAAATGCAAACTTATACCTCCGTAAAATTCAGTAATTTTATTAAACGACGGGTAATAAGATATTTGAGGTACAATACTTATTTTTTTGTACGGAAATTCTGCTCGTAACCCGGCAGCAAAACTTTCAGTTTGTAAATTGTATATTGCCGATACTCCAACACCAAATTTTTGTGAAAATGCACTTAAATTTAACGATAAAACCAAAACTAAAACTGCAATTCTATTAATTTTAAAAGTCATATTGTATTGTTACTATTTTTTGCAATATACTAATAATATACACAAATAAAACGTTTAACACCTATGTTTTAAAAATATAAAAATACAAATGCCTTATTTATAAATAATTGCAACAAGAAAACGATTATTATCTAAATAATTTTTTAAAAACATCTTCAACTTTAGAAACAGGAACAATTTCTATTGTATATTTTGAGATATTTAATGTTTTAAAATTATTTTTTGGAATAAAAATTCTTTTAAATCCTAATTTTTCAGCTTCAGTAATTCTTTGTTCAACCCTCGAAACAGAACGTATTTCGCCTGTTAAACCAACTTCTCCTGCAAAGCAATCGGTTTTTTTTATAATTAAATCTAAATCCGATGATAAAACTGATGTAATAATTGCTAAATCTATTGCTGTATCGTCAACTTTTATGCCACCTGCAATATTTATGAAAACATCTTTAGTTGCTAACCGAAAACCGGCTCTTTTTTCTAAAACAGCAAGCAACATACTAAGTCTTCTTGTGTCGAAGCCTGTGGTAGTTCTTTGTGGTGTTCCATAAACTGCACTACTTACAAGTGCCTGAATTTCAATAAGAAATGGGCGTAAACCTTCAATACTTGATGTTACTGCTACTCCACTTACGTCTTCTTCGGAGTGCGAAAGTAAAAGTTCCGAAGGGTTAGAAACTTCTCGTAATCCAGAGCTTTGCATTTCAAAAATCCCTAATTCCGATGCTGAGCCAAAACGGTTTTTGTGTGCACGTAAAATTCTATATTCGTAATTTCTATCGCCTTCAAATTGTAAAACTGTATCAACAATATGTTCAAGCACTTTTGGACCTGCAATGCTACCTTCTTTAGTTATGTGTCCTACTAAAATTATTGGTACAGAGTTAAGTTTTGCGTATTCTAAAAGTGCAATTGTGCATTCTTTTATTTGCGAAACGCTTCCCGGCGACGACTCAATTTTATTTGTTTGCATTGTTTGTATTGAGTCTATAATTACCAATTTTGGATTAAAATTTTTGAAATGAACTAAAATATTTTCTAATGATGTTTCACTAAGTAAATAAACATTGTCAGGATTTTTTGATAGTCGTTCGGCTCGTAATTTTATTTGCGAATTGCTTTCTTCACCTGAAATGTAGAGCGTTTTTGTTATATTTGAATTTAGTGCAACTTGTAGCAATAGTGTAGATTTTCCAATTCCTGGTTCTCCGCCAATTAAAACCATTGAGCCTTGAACTAAACCTCCACCCAAAACTCTATTTAATTCGTTGTTATTTGTTGATATTCTTTCTTCAGAAAGTATTTCAACATCGGAAATTAATTTTGGATATGTTACTTGTTTTTCAAAAATGCTATTGCTGGTAGGTTTTATTTCAACTTCTTCTTCAAAAGTATTCCATTCTCCACAACTTGGGCAACGTCCGAGCCACTTTGGTGCTTTTTGTCCGCAATTTTGGCAAACGTAAACTGTTTTTTGTTTAGACATTAGTTTTAGAAAATTCTAATCTTTTTTAAGCATATCTTTCCATAGAAAAGCTCCGCTTGTGCTTCCGTTTTCTAATTCAATTCTGTGTAAAACTAATTTAGTTTTAGATAGTTCTATTATTTTATAACGTCCATTTAACGAGGAGTTCATTTTTGAAATTGTAAGATAATAGCCATTTATTCCCATATTTTTTGATGATAAAGCGTAAATGCCTTCATAATATTGAGTTGTATCGGTTAATAAATCTTCAATTTTAATTTTATATCCGGCATCAAAAGTCCAATTTTGCAAGTTATTGCTTCCACTTTGTACATCGTCTAAGGCTTGGCTTTCCCAGTTTCCGGTTAGTTTAGATTCTTTTGATTTTAAACAAGAACTTAGTGTTATTGTTATTAAAACAATTAGTAATGAATTATATGGATATTTCAATATTTTCATATCACAAATATACTATTTTTTAATAAATTCGCTCCATAAAAAAGCTCCATCTGTTTTTCCGTCTTCTTTTTCTATTCTATTTATAACAAATATATCTTTTTTTAGTTTATTAATTTTGTAAAATCCACTAACATTGGCATTAGCAACATATAAGTCTTTTATTTGTATATAGTATCCTCTTAAACCCATTGATTTTTTCGACATTATGTATGTGCCTTTTGTTGAGTAAGATGTGTCGGCTGTTGTTACTGTAACTTTAACATTACTTGCTGCATCAAAAGACCAAATTTGTTTTTCTGTAGCATTTTCAACGTTTTGTAGTACTTGATATTCCCAATTTCCAACAATAGCTTCTTCTTTAGATTTTAAGCAAGATGTAAGTATTGTGGTTACTAAAAAAAGTAGTGATAATAATTTTATTTTTTTTGCCATTTTACTGTTTTTTATGTAAACAAAGTTAATATATTTTTTTAGAAATACAAATAACTATTAATCACATTGTTTAAGTATTTTGTCAACTATTTTTGTTGTTGAATAGCCTTCTACAAAGTCTATTGTTTTAATTTCACCTCCGTATTGCTTTAATATATCGAAACCTACTATGTCTTCAATTTTGTAATCGCTTCCTTTAACTAAAACATTTGGTTTTAAAGTTCTAATTAAATTGTATGGTGTATCTTCGTTAAAAAGAACAACATAATCAACAAATTGTAATGCAGCAATAGTTATTGCTCTTGAGTTTTCGTCTTGTAATGGTCTTGAGTTGCCTTTTAGTCGTGATACCGATTTATCGGTGTTCAATCCAATTATCATTAAATCGGCTAAATTTGATGCTTTTGCAAGGTATTCTATGTGTCCTTTGTGTAAAATATCGAAGCAACCATTTGTAAAAACGGTGGTTTTATTTTTTTTTGTTTTAAGTATCT
The DNA here is from genome assembly GCA_020721655.1 of Paludibacter propionicigenes. Lineage (GTDB taxonomy): Bacteria > Bacteroidota > Bacteroidia > Bacteroidales > JAFGXI01 > DYMG01. The sequence continues at coordinate 10,394 of DYMG01000012.1, forward strand.
CTACTAAATCAGTGGCTAATAATATTTTATCGTTAATTTTTTTGAGGTTCATTGTTAATTTCTAATTGAGATGTGTTTTTTCTTTTGTGAAGTGAAATCATAATTGTAGAGAAGCCTCCTACTAAAATTACCAATAATGTTTGTGCTTCGTGTGATATTGTTGCAAAAACTAATCCAGATTCGTAAGATATTCCGTATATTGTAAGTGCTAATGCAACAATTGCGTGATAGGTTCCAAATCCACCTTGAACAGGTAACGACATTCCAATTCCTCCAAAAACTAAGATAAAAAGTGCGTCGGGAAATGTAAGTTGAGATGTTTCTTTTATTGAAAAAAATGCGGCATAAGTCATAAGTGCGTAAAAAAGCCATATTACAAATGTATGAAATGCAAATAAAAACTTTTTTTCCATTTTATATATTGATTTTATTCCTTCTAAAACATCTTTTAATAGTTCAAGTAGTTTTCTAATTAGTGATATTTTAGCTAATTTTTTTCGTAATATGTATATTGATAGTATTATTGTAAGAATTATTAGTGTTAATAGTAAATAAGTTACTAATGCTCCGCCTAATTTGTCTGAAATTGTTTGAAAAAGAGGTTGTAATATTTTGTCTAATATAAATTTTCCGAATAAATTTATATTGTAAAAAAACACAAAAACCAATAACGACATAAGTATTATTAAGTCTAAAGCACGTTCAATAATAACTGTTCCAAGTAATTTTGATACAGGCACTTTATCTGTTTTATATAGAGCCGAGCAGCGTGTAACTTCTCCAAGTCTGGGAAATGCCATATTTGCTAAGTATCCTACCATTAGTGCGTAAAATGTGTTGTATTTGTTTACGTTGTATCCGAGAGGTTCTATAGCTATTTTCCAACGAATTGCTCTACTAATAAAAGCAATTAATCCGAATAAGATATTCATACCTATCCAGAAAAAGTTTGCATTTTTCACACTTTTAATGAAGTTATTTAGTGGAATATCTTTAAATGCGTAGTAAAGTAATATACCTCCTATTAATAAAAAAGATAGGTATTTTATTATATTTATGATGTTTTTTTTCAACTATACAATTTTGTTTGTAATAGTATCTGGGAAAATCAAAGTTGGTTTAAAGTTTTTAGCTTCTTCAAAATCCATACAAGCGTAAGCAATAATAATAACAACGTCGCCAACTGCTGCTTTTCTGGCTGCTGGACCATTTAAGCAAATTTCGCCTTTGCCTCTTTCTCCTTTTATAACGTATGTTTCTAAGCGTTCGCCGTTATTAATATTTACTACTTGTACTTTTTCGTTTTCAATAATATTAGATGCTTCTAACAGGGCTTCGTCAATAGTAATGCTACCAACGTATTGCAAGTTTGCTTCTGTTATTGAAACTTTATGTATTTTCGATTTTACTACTTCAATATTCATTTAAACAACTGTTTTGAATTGCAAAATTACAAATTAAAAAATTATGAGCAATTATTTATTTATTTTTTAGCGAATTTATTTAATTGTAAATAAAGTTAAGATTTTTATAAAAAAGATATTTATTCTGTTGCTGATTTTATTTTGCTGTATTTATTAGTGTTTGTTGGGTTTATTTCGATTAATATTTTATATACTATATTTTTTTCATCGGGTGTTGCTTCGGTATATAAATTGGCAAATTCGTCGGCTTTAGCATCAAAAATAATTGATAAGTATGCCATTTGTGCGTCTGGTTTGTCTCTATATACTTTTTGTAGTAGTTTAAACGATTCGGTTATTGTTTGTCGTCCTTCTACTAATTTTGTTGCCATTAAATCAATACCTAATCTGTGATATTGATACATAAAAGTTCGTGTACTTTGGTATTTGCTATTTAGTAGATTTTCCGTTAACCAATATCTGTTTCTTTTGTTTTCAAAGGCTTTCCATCCCGAAGATCTTGAGTTTTGTGCATTTTGAACTATTTTTTCGGATTTTGTAAAAAATTCGTTCCCTCCATTTTCTGAAAATGTATCGTAATCAAATCCTATTATTGTATAAGCGTAGTATGCTAATAGTGATGTTATTTCTGATGTATATGTGTTTTCATTAAAGTCCATTGGTTGAAATTCTGTATAAGCAAATTCAATATCTGCATCTCTATAATTGATTAAAACAGAGTTGTAGCTTGTTCCATATACTGGTCTGTTCGATTGTATTTGCATTGTGCCTTTGTATCTGTCTGTTGCTGTTTCTTCGGTTAAGTTTATTTGAATTGTACATTCTATTTTTTCATCTATAGCAAATATTCCATTTGTCCATTTTGTGTTGTTCATAAATTCGTAAATAGCTTTTTGCAAATTTTCAAATTTTTGTTTATTAGTTCCTTGAATTTGTTGGGCGTTTACTTGAACAAGACATTTTAATTCTTGTGAGTATAAATTTAAGTTTATAACTAGCGATAATATTAATAGAGTTATTTTCATTATATTTTTTTAGATATGTAATCTACAATATCTGTTGCAACTTCAGACTTTGACTTTAACTCAAAATTAACAAATTTATTGTTTTTGTCTATAATTGTTATTTTATTTGTGTCGTTTTTAAAGCCTGAACCTTTGTCGTTTAATGAGTTAAGTATTATTAAATCTAAATTCTTTTTAGAGAGTTTTTTTGAGGCATTTTCTTTTTCGTTATCGGTTTCTAATGCAAAACCAACTAAAATTTGGTTTTCTTTTTTTATTTTTCCTAATTCTGCGGCTATATCTTTTGTGGGTTGAAGTTCTATATTTAAGTTATTTTTTTCTCGTTTTATTTTGGTTTCCGATTTTATTTTTGGAGTAAAATCGGAAACAGCCGCTACCATTATTGCAATATCTGTTTTTGGAAATATTTCAATTGATTTTTGGTGCATTTCTTCTGCACTTTCGATGTTAAATATTTCAATATTTTTGTTTGTGGTGTTTATATTTACCGGTCCGCTAATTAATTTAACTAAAGCACCTCTATCTGCAAATTCTTCGGCTATTGCAAAACCCATTTTTCCGCTAGAGTAATTACCTATAAACCTTACAGGGTCTATTTTTTCGTATGTTGGACCAGCTGTAATTAGTATTGTTTTGTTTTTAAAATCTTGCTTTTTCGAGAAATAATTATTTAATACTTTTATTATATTTTCGGGTTCTTCCATTCGTCCTTTTCCGTCAAGACCGCTTGCTAACTCTCCCGATGGTGGTTCTATAATAATGTTCTGAAATGATTTTAATGTGTCAATATTTTTTGTTGTTGATGGGTGTTTGTACATATCCAAATCCATTGCTGGTGCAATAAAAATTGGGCATTTCGCCGATAAATATGTTGTTATTAGTAAGTTATCAGCAATTCCGTTTGCCATTTTTCCAATTGAAGAGGCTGTTGCTGGTGCAATAATCATTAAATCTGCCCACAAGCCTAAATCAACGTGGCTATTCCAGTTTCCATTTTCTGCATTAAAAAACTCGCTATACACTACATTTTTTGATAGTGTTGCTAATGTTAATGGTGTAATAAATTGTTTTGCATTAGGTGTCATTATTACTTTTACATTTGCTCCTGCTTTTACTAGCAAACGAGTTAAAAATGCCGATTTATATGCGGCAATTCCTCCTGTAATTCCAAGAATTATATTCTTGTTTTTTAATGCAAGCATACGTTTATTTATTCTTCGCTTTTGTCTTTTAAAGGATTTCTAAAATAAACTTGATTGTCGATGTATTCTTCTAAAGCAATAAGTACTGGTTTTGGAAGTTTTTCGTAAAATCGTGAAATTTCTATTTGTTCTCTATTTTCAAAAACTTCTTCTAAGTTATCGGTATAAGAAGCAAATTCATTAAGTTTTAGGCTTAATTCTTCTTTTATCTCAACAGAAATTTGATTTGCTCTTTTTGAAACAATAGCTACTGTTTCATATATATTACCTGTTTTTTCTGCCAAATCAATAATATTTCTAGAAATTGTATTGTTTGGTGCGGTAGTTTTTTTATAATCCATAGTTTATTTTATTTTTATTTTTTTATTTTTTTACTTACGTCATCGTATATTCTAGTTGCTTCTTTGCTATTTTTCGTGTTCGCAAACTCGTCAATATAAGTATAATAGGCATCTATAGTATTTTGATAGCGTTCTTTTTTCTTTATTTGAATACTTCCTTCGGCTAATTTATAATTTGCTTTAACCGCTAAAAACAGCAATTCTTCTCTGTAATCGGTATCTGGAAATTCGTTCAATGTATTTTCTAATATTACAACGGCAGCTCTATATTCGTTCATATCGTAGTACAATTTTGAGCTAATATAGGCTTTGTCTTCTAATTTTTTTCTTAATTTATCAACGTAAGTGTTACAATCTTTTACATTAGCACTTGTTGGGTATTTATTTACAAAATATTGCAATTCATCTATAGCTTTATATGTGTACGTTTGGTCTAATTCTGGCTCTGGCGAGTTTAAATATTGACAATATGCACTCATATATTCGGCTTCTTCAACGTGAATGCTATTTGGGTAAGTTAATGCAAAATTTTTGAAATAGTATCCGGCTAAAACTTGGTCGCCCAAATTATAGTTGCAATAAGCATAATAGTAGTATATTTGTTCTGATTTGTCGGTACCTCGTAAAATTGGTATTAACTCTTCAAATAAAGTTTTTGCTCTGTAGTAATCTTCTTTTTCGTAATATTTTATTCCTTCGGTATATTTTAGGTTGTAATCTGTGCTTTTTAATAATTTCTGATAATTACCACAAGAGCTTAATAATAAGCTTATTGCAATTGAAAAAAGAAATATTTTACTCATTTTTTTGAACATTTTGCAAAGATACTATATTAATTCGTAAATTTTAAAAAATTATAATTATTTGACATTTTTTTAATATTTTTTTGAATAAAAAAAGAGGTTCGCAAAAACCTCTTTTTTAATTTTTTAAAGTTTTAATTATTTAACTTTGTCAGATAATTCTTGACCAGCTTTAAATTTTACAACTTTTTTTGCATCAATTTTAATTTCTTTACCAGTTTGAGGGTTTCTTCCAGTTCTTGCACTTCTTTCAGAAATTGAAAAAGAACCAAATCCTACTAAAGCAACTCTATCACCTGTGGTAAGAGCTGAAGCTGTTGAATCAATAAAAGCATCTAAAGCTTTTTTAGAGTCTGCTTTTGTTAAGCCAGAATTTGCTGCCATTGCATCAATTAATTGAGCTTTGTTCATTTTAAAAAAAATTTAAGTTAATAATAATTTTGTTTACAAGAGCAAATATATGGTAATAAAGCAACTTAGCAAATTTTAAAAGCAAAAAAAACACATTTTGTTAATAAATGATATAAATTGTTAATAACTCAAACGCTGAATGTGCCTAAAATACTGATGTTTTTAAAAATTATTTTTATGAATTATTTAATAATCAGATAGTTACATTTAAATTTTACTTCCGCTTAACATATTGATATTTAGTATGTTATAAAAACGATTAAAACAAAATAATTAACTTAAATTAAAGCATTTTTTATTAATAAATTTGAAATAAATATCTTTGTAAAAAAAAGTATGAGCAAATTGGTTGTTGTGCCCACTCCTATAGGAAATTTAAAAGATATAACATTAAGAGCATTGGAAGTTCTAAATAGTGTTAATATTATTTTGGCTGAAGATACACGAACTTCGTCTAAACTGCTTAATCATTTCAACATTTCGGGAAAACAGCTTATTGCACATCATAAATTTAATGAACATAAATCGTTAGATAATGTAATAAACAAAATTAAATCTGGCGAAACAATAGCATTAATTTCTGATGCAGGAACTCCAGCAATTTCTGACCCTGGTTTTTTAATTGTAAGAGAATGTTTAAACAACAATATTGAAGTTGAAACATTACCGGGTGCAACTGCTCTTATTCCGGCTTTAATAAATTCGGGTTTACCAAACGATAGATTTGTATTTGAAGGTTTTTTGCCACAAAAAAAAGGACGACAAACCCGCCTTAAAAGTCTTATTAATGAGGAAAAAACTATGGTTTTTTATGAATCGCCACACAGATTAGTTAAAACTTTAACACAGTTTCTTGAAATTTTTGGCGAAAACCGTGTAGTTTCTGTTTCTCGTGAGTTAAGCAAATTGTACGAAGAAAATTTTAGAGGTAAAATTGGAGATGTTATTAATCATTTCAATAATAAAGCAATAAAAGGGGAAATTGTAATAGTTGTTGATGGCAACAAAAATTCGCAACAAACAGATGTTAATGAAGAAGAACTGTAATAAAACAAAAATAATATGAAAATAATATCATACAATGTAAATGGAATAAGAGCTGCGATAAATAAAGGTTTTTTAGAATGGCTACAATACGAAAACCCCGACATTATTTGTTTGCAAGAAACCAAAGCACAAAAAGAACAATTAAACACATCGGTATTTACTGAGCTTGGATACCATCAATATTGGTTTTCGGCACAAAAAAAAGGATATAGTAGTGTTGCAATTTTCACAAAAACAGAACCTATAAAAGTTCATTACGGGATTGGTATTGAAAAATTCGACTTTGAAGGTCGCTTTCTAAGAGCCGATTTCAATAATTTTACTATAATAGACTCTTATTTTCCAAGCGGAACAACAGGTGGCGAAAGGCAGGAATATAAAATGGATTACCTTTTACACGTTAAAAAATATGTTGACGAATTACAAAAAAACACCAAAAACATTATTCTGTGTGGCGACTATAATATATGCCACAAACCAATAGACATAAACCACCCCGAACGCCACAATGGAGTATCTGGATTTTTACCAGAAGAACGTGAGTGGTTAACAAATTTTTTAGACAGCGGATTTATTGATAGTTTTAGAATGTTCGACACATCGGCAGAAAAATACTCGTGGTGGAGTTACAGAGCAGGTTCTCGTCAAAAAAACTTAGGCTGGCGTATTGATTACCACATAATAAGCAATTCACTTAAAGATAAAATTACAAATGCTTACATATTAAACAAAGTTGAGCATTCCGACCACTGTCCGGTTGTTGTAGAAATTAAAGACTAAATACAAAAATGAATATTGAAGCAATACAAAACATTAATATTGAAGATTACAACTACAATTTGCCAGATGAAAAAATAGCAAAATATCCACTTACTAATAGAGATAATTCTAAACTATTAATTTATAAAGATGGTAAAATAAGTGAGACTGTTTTTAAAAACATTTCACAAGAAATTCCAGAAAACTCATTACTTATTTATAATAACACAAAAGTTATTCAAGCTCGTTTGCATTTCAAAAAAAGCACAGGTGCTAATATTGAAATTTTTTGCTTAGAACCCAGTATGCCATCAGAATACAACCTAATTTTTCAGGAAACACAAAAATGTCAATGGAAATGTATTGTTGGCAACCAAAAACGATGGAAAAGTGGCGAACTCTCAAAAAATATTAAAATAGACGACCAAGAAATAACTTTAACTGCAAACAAAATAAATACTGAAAATGAACTAATTATAGAGTTTTCGTGGAATAATAACATAAATTTTGGAACAATTTTAGAATTAATTGGCGAAATTCCAATACCTCCATATTTAAATAGAAAATCTGAAGAAATAGACAAATCTACCTATCAAACAATATATTCTGAACACAAAGGCTCTGTGGCAGCACCAACTGCGGGATTACATTTTACAAAAACTGTGTTCAATTCATTAGAAAAAAAGAAAATAAAAACCGATAATATTACTTTACACGTTGGTGCAGGAACATTTAAACCTGTGCAAACTTCAAAAATAGGCGAACACACAATGCATTTCGAGCATTTTATTGTCCGTCGCTCTTTAATTGAAGCTCTTTTAAAAAATTACGGGAAAATTTTTGCTGTTGGAACCACAACCGTAAGAACATTAGAAAGTCTATACTTTATAGGACTTAAAATAATGCAACAAAACACTAATGAAGACTTTACAATTTACCAGTGGGAAGCATATAAAAATGGGAAAAGCATATCCCCTATTTTAGCCTTAGAAAACATTTTAAATTATATGCAAAAACATAATCTACAACATATAAATGCAAAAACACAAATAATGATAGCGCCAAGTTATAAATTTAAATTTATTAACGGATTAATCACAAATTTCCATCAACCTAAAAGCACGCTTTTGCTATTAATATCGGCTATTACAGGAGAAAAATGGAAAGATATTTACAACTATTCATTAAAAAATAATTTTCGCTTTTTAAGTTATGGCGATAGCTCAATTTTGTTTATCGATAAATAAATTATACCTAAATATAGGTTTATTAATATTGCTTATTAATTGAATAATTTATAATATTGTAGAACAAAATTTGTACTATGAACACACTTAAAATAAAAGAAACACCTATAAATTACAATGTTGTAAAAAATAAAATAAGTGAAAGCGGTTTAAAAAATGTTGGTTTAGCAACAATAAGAGAGTTAGTTCGCTTAGTAAACGAAATAGAAGAAGAAACCGGCGATAAATTTATTAGAATGGAAATGGGAGTTCCAGGAATAATGCCTCCAGAGGTAGGAACTTTAGCTGAAATAGAAGCTCTTAAAAAAGGTGTAGCATCAAAATACCCTATGATTGATGGAATACCACCACTAAAAGATGAAATTGTAAAATTTGTTAAAAATTTTTTAAATATAGATGTAAACAGAAATAGTTGCATACCTACAGTAGGCTCAATGCAAGGAGGTTTTGCTGCATTTTTAATGATTAGCAAATTAGACAAAACTAAAGACACAACACTTTTTATAGACCCCGGATTTCCTGTTCAAAAACAACAAATAAGCGTTTTAGACCTAAAACACGAAGCTTTTGACGTATATAACTACCGAGGAGAAGCATTAAGGGAAAAATTAGAATCGTACCTTTCAAAAGGAAATATCTCATCAATACTATACTCAAACCCAAACAACCCATCGTGGATTTGCTTTACCGATACCGAACTACAAATTATTGGCGAATTAGCAAACAAATACAACGTAATTGTAATAGAAGATTTAGCATATTTTGCTATGGATTTTCGCAAAAACTATTCAATACCCGGCGAGCCTCCATACCAACCAACAGTAGCAAAATATACCAACAAATGGCTTTTGCTTATATCTAGCTCAAAATCTTTTAGTTATGCTGGTCAGAGAATAGGAATGTTAGTTATTTCCGATAAATTATACAATGAAGAATACGAAACTTTAGAAAATAAATTTGGAAACCCAAAATTTGGATATAACATAATTTACAAAATACTTTATTCACTTTCTTCAGGCACATCGCATTCGCCACAATACGGCTTATACGCAATGCTAAAAGCCGTTAACGAAGGTAAATATAATTTTGTTGACGACATTAAAATTTATGGAGAAAGAGCCAAAATTATGAAAAAACTTTTCGTTGAAAATGGCTTTAATATTGTTTATGATAAAGATGAAGACGAACTAATTGCCGATGGATTTTACTTCACAGTTTCATATCCCGGATTAACAGGAAACGAACTAATTGAACACTTAATTTATTATGGAATTAGTGCAATTTCGCTAAATATAACAGGAAGCGACCGCCACGAAGGAATTAGAGCTTGCGTTTCGCAAACATCAAAAGACCAATTTTCTGATTTAGAATACCGTTTAAAAAAATTTAACGAGCACCATCAACAAAAATAAATGAAAAAAAACGACACTATTTTTATACTATTAACACTTATAATAGTGTTATCGTTTATGCCTTTTCAGTTTTTAAGCACTTATCAAAAAATAATTTTTAATCCAGAATATTGGTACATTTCCAGCTTTGTTAAATTTGCAATTTTAGCAACTCTTGGCGAAAGTTTAGGTTTGCGAATATCAAAAGGAATTTATAATTACAATGGCTTTGGACTAATGCCCAGAGCAATAGTATGGGGCTTTTTAGGCTTAGGAATATCAATTGCATTTGCAATATTTTCGGTTGGCTCGCCGGCAATGTTAGAAAAACTTTTTGGACTTGCAAACGCTACCGAATCTATGAAAGCAAATAGTTTTATTGATGCTTACAACATTGGCTTAGGTGGAACACGATTGCTATCGGCATTTGCAATTAGCACTTTTATGAACCTAATATTCGCACCTGTTTTTATGACTTTTCATAAAATAACCGATATTCATATTGTTGATAATAAAGGTACTTTATCGGGATTTTTTACTCCAATAAAATTTTATGAAATTTTCCCAAAATTGAATTGGAGCGTTCAGTGGAATTTTGTTTATAAAAAAACAATACCATTTTTTTGGATTCCGGCACACACTATAACTTTTTTATTACCAAGCGAATACAGAATAATTTTTGCTGCAATTTTAGGAATTGTTTTAGGCATTATTTTATCTATTGCTGCAAATAAAAAATAAAATTATTGATGAAATTAAAATTACTAACTTTTATCATTTTTTCAGCCATTTCAATAACGAATTTTGCCCAAGATTCTATTGTAAAGCCTGCAAATAAGCAAACTATTTTTGCAAATATTTTTACAGGAGCTTACTACAATTTTAACACAATAAAACCAAATGCCGGTTTCGAGCTATCAACCGCTCTATTAGGATACAAATTTGAAAACTCAAAAAACATCTCATTTACTTTAATTTACGATGTTACACGAACCACAAATGGAATAAATGTATATGATAGCTCTGACACAAAATTATCAGTTTTGTATTTTGAAGGCAGTAAATACACAGCATTCCTTAAAATGGCAGAAATTAAATGGAAATTTGCTAAAAATTTTAGCCTTTCTGCTGGCGAACTATTAAATGAGCAATATTTAACAGTTCAAGATAAATATTGGGCACATCGTTACGTAATGGTTACAATGCAAGAACTCTACAAAATGGCAAATCCTGCCGATTTTGGAATGAGAATAGAATATAGAAACCCTCAAAAATTAGCATTTTCTGTTGGTGCAAATAATGGAAATGGACCTTTTAGGTATCAAGATGCGGAAAGTGTAATTGAATACACATCAAACTTAGAAATATTTTACGTTAAAAACCTATTAATCAAAACTTTTATAGCATTAACTCCAGCAACAATTGAAGCAGAAAATAATTTAAAAACTGCTTTTTCTGGATTTATTTCTTACAAAATAAATAAATATAACATCGGGTTTGAATATTCTAATACTAAAAACCCAGAATTTATAAATAAAATTTATTCAGGAACATCTGCTTTTATTCTTTACCAATTAACTCCAAAATACGAACTTTTTGGCAGATACGATTATGTAGATAACTCGCCAGTAGCTTCTTACGAAAATATTTTTGTTGGTGGCATTCAATTTACTCCCGAAAGCAATTTGTTTTTATCTGTAAACTACAGATATTGGGAAAAATCGGAAATACAGCAATTATATTTTAATTTAGGAGCAAAATTCTAAGTTTCCAAAAGAAAAATTTTTAATTCGCCTTTTGCAATTAAAACACCATTACAAAAAACCATTCCCTCTACAACACTTGCATTAAAAACTTCGGCAGTTACAATTAGTTTAGTTTCCAAAATTTCTCCAATTTTTGGAAGTTTAAAAACCTCAAAATTTTTTACGGCTCCAATAAAACCTTTTTTAGGTATTTCATTATTTATAAGCGAGTTAAACCCTGTTCCTGCGGCTGCAGTTTGTGCAATATTTTCTATAAGTGCTACTTCTTGTAATTTCCCATTTTGAACAAAAATATTATCTGTTTTTATTTCAAAACTTGTAATAATTTCCTTATTATTTGCCATTAATAATTTATCGACCATTACCATAGGTTTTCTTTGTGGTATTAGGTCTATAATATTTATTGATGATGTTTCCATTAAACAACAGTTAACATAACATAAGCGTACGAAAACCTTGCACTTTCGGGGCTCATAACTAAAATTTTCTGCCCTTTTTTAAGTTTTCCAGAATTAAATAGTTCTTCCAGCATTAAGTAAGCCGATGCAGACCCTACATTTCCAACTTTAGTAAGGTTTGTAAACCATATTTTTTTAGGTATTGCACAACCAACGTTTTCCGACTCTTCTGCAATTTTATCTCTAAAAAACTCTGACGACATGTGTGGTAAAAAATAATTGAGTTCTTGTGTAGAAAAGTTGTATTTTTCCACAACTCGTTTTAAGGCTTTTGCACCGTATTTAATTATGTTTTCGCTCAATAAACGCACGTCTTGAGATAGTGTCATGACCGAATTTTCGTTAATTTCGTTTTTGGTTAAATCTCGCCAAGGAATTAATTGTCCACTACCATCATTTATTCCTCCTGAATATAAACAAGTTGGTAGTTCGTTTGAGTATGAAATTACATCAACCCAATTTATTTCTAATGAAATTTTATTTTGGTTTGGTTCATTTTGCAAAAGAGCTACAGCAGCCCCGTCAGAAAGCATCCAACGTAAAAATTCTCTTTCAAAAGCTATGTAGGGTTTATTTTTAAGTTCTAAAACTTTATCAGATTCTTCTTTAAAATTTTTGGCAAGCATCCAACTCGAAAGTTTTTCAGAACCTCCGGCTATTGCATTTTTCACTTCGCCCAAAGCTACCGACATAAAAGCGTATTTTAGTGCTAACATTCCCGAATTACAAGTTCCTTCGGGAGTTATTGCTTCCAATTCGCAATTTTTAAGTAAACCTTGAACCATTTGTGCGTGAGCAGGTATTAATTGATCGCTCGATGATGTTCCTAATGCTAATAGTTCAATATCTTTATTTGTGAAATTTTCGTCGAATAATTTATTTATTGCCAAAACTGCAATTTCGGAGTTTGTATGTGTTGATTTTCCTCCTTTTTCTAAAGCGTAATATCGGGTTTTAATTCCGTTATTTTTTAGTATTAAAGCTCTGGCTTTAGATTTTTGTTGATTTATTTCGCCTAAGTAACTTTCAATATCATCGTTGTTTATGGGGTTATTTGGTAAAAATTTTTCTATTTTGTTGATATATACTTTATTTTTTTTCATACTCTACAAAAGTAACAGTTATATGGTTATAATGTTATTAATCAATTACTTTTTTTATAGCTTTTGTTAGTTTAGTTATTTCTAATGGTTTTATTATGTAAGGAGGCATTAAATAAATTAGTTTTCCAAAAGGACGAATCCAAACACCTAAATCAACAAATTTTTGTTGTAAAATTGCCATATTAACAGGTTCTTTCATTTCCACAACACCAATTGCTCCAAGAATTCGAACATCGTTAACTTTAGTATTTGTTTTTAATGTATTTAATTCGTTATTTAGTTGATTTTCAATGTTTTTTATTTTATTTTCCCAATCGTAAGAAAAAAGCAATTCAATATTTGTATTGGCGATGGCACAGGCTAAAGGATTTGCCATAAATGTTGGTCCGTGCATAAAAACTTTGGCTTCTCCTTGCGATATTGTTTTTGCAATTTCTGAGGTTGTTAGTGTTGCTGCAAGCGATAAATAGCCTCCCGTTAAAGCTTTACCCAAGCACATTATGTCTGGCTGAATATTTGTATAATTTGTTGCAAATAATTTGCCTGTACGTCCAAAACCTGTTGCAATTTCGTCGAAAATTAGAAGAACATTGTGTTTATTGCATAAATTTCTAAGGTTGTTTAAATATTGGGGCGAATAAAACCACATCCCTCCTGCTCCTTGAACAATTGGTTCTAATATAACAGCTGCAATATTTTCATTATTATCTTCTAAAATAGTTTTTATTGATAAAATATCGCTACTATCCCATTTTTGTGAAAATCTTATTTTTGGCTGTTCCGCAAAGTAATTTTGAGGCATTGAGCCATTAAAAATATGATGCATTCCTGTTTCGGGATCGCAAACCGACATTGCTTTAAATGTATCGCCGTGATAACCAGATTTTATGGTTAGTAGTTTGTTTTTTTGAGGTTGTTTTTTTGATTGCCAATACTGAATAGCCATTTTTATGGCAACTTCAACAGATACTGAACCAGAATCGCTAAAAAATATTTTTTGCAAATTGCTTGGTGTAATTTCTATTAGTTTTTTGGCTAAATCTATTGCTGGCTGGTGTGTTAAACCGCCAAACATAATATGACTCATTTTGTTTAATTGGTCTTTTGCTGCTTTATTTAGTTCTTTATTGTTGTAACCGTGTATAACAGACCACCACGAAGACATTCCATCAATAAGTTTTTTCCCATTTTTTAGTTTTAAATATACTCCTTTTGCCGATTTTACATAAAAAACAGGTAATGGGTTTGTTGTTGAGGTATATGGGTGCCAAATATGATTTTTGTCGAAATTTAAATTATCCATTAAATACAATTATTTGCTTCCGGTTTTTGGTAGTGTTGAGTTTTTTGATTTTTCTTGATAAGCTTTTATGTAAGTTTCCCACTTTTGAGTTTTATAAGCACCTTCTTGAAAAAAATGAAGAATTGGTTCTATTGCAGAACTTGTGAAATAACCGGGAACGTGACTAAGTATAGCTCCTTCTGGCGAAACAAAAACTGTTGATGGTATAATTATTTGGTTGTTCATTAAATATAATGCCAAGTCGCTAAAAGGTGTGTTTGGCGAATTTATGTATTTTTTCCCAAAAAATTCTATTGTGTCTTTTGTAGCTACGTCTAATTTAATTGGATAAAGATTTTCGTTTATATATTTAGATAATTGTGCATCGCCATAAGTTGTTGTATCCATTATTCTTGTTGCTACACTCCATGGCGACTGAATGTTTATTACAATTAATTTTTTATTTTTTTGGTTTTCTGTTTTAAGTTTATCAAAAGTTTTCCATTTTATTGATGCCGGTTTAATTTTAAGGCTATCGGTAAAAGTTTTGTCAAATTCTTTATGATATGCATCGAACTGTGTTGTTCTAAAAATATTTTCGGTAAAATATACTAAATATGGTTCTATTGTTTTAACGTCCATATAACCCGGCACTGGACTAATAACTTTGCCTGTTTCGTCTAAATATGTAATTGTTGGGTACGATGGTCGGTTGTTTGTTAAAATATTGGTTAATTGGTGAGCTGATTTTGTTGTTTTGTTTATGTTTACTAATGTATCTCCTAAATAAATTATTGTATCTTTTGTTTCTCCATCAAAACGCACAGGGTAGTAATTTTGATTTATATAAGCTGCAATTTGTGGGTTTGAAAAAGTAGTTTTCATCATGTGCTTGCACCAACCACACCAGTCGGTATAAACATCTACAAATATTTTTTTTGGTTGTGTTTTTTGTTTTTGAAGAGCTTCGTTTAAAGTTATCCAATTTATTAATGATGTTTCTTCTTGTGCTTTTTGGTTAGTTTCTTGTGCAAAACCTATGTTAAAGCAAAGAACTAGCAGTATAATTAATTTAATTTTACTCATATTTATTTTTTTAGCAAATATAGTTTATATTTTTTTCAAGTTTATTAAAAACCATTCAATTTCATTGTAACAGTAGGAATTAGCATTAATGAGCCTAAAATTATGAGTATAATTATTAGAGGAAAAATCCATTTTACCCATTTTTCGTAAGGTATTTTAGCAACTCCTAAAACAGCTATTAATACGCCTGAGGTTGGTGTTATCATATTTGTAAAACCGTCGCCAAACTGAAATGCCATAACTGTTGCTTGTCTGGAAATGCCAATTAAATCGGAAAACGGAGCCATAATAGGCATTGTAAGGGCTGCTTTTGCCGAACCAGATGGGATTATTATGTTAATTGCATTTTGAATTATGTACATTATGTTTATTGTTGCAATTTTACTCATTCCTTCCATAGATTGGGATAAGTTATGTAAAATAGTTCCTATTACGTTTCCATCTTCTAAAATTATAATTATTCCTCCTGCCAAACCTACTATAATTGCAGCAGACATTATATCTCCTACTCCTTCAATAAAAAGTTTTGTTATTTTATCGGGCGAATACCCGTTAGAAATTCCCGAAGATAAGCCCATCGCGAAGAATAGTGCTGCAATTTCCATTATATACCAATTATAGCCCATTACTCCTATTACAAGTACTACCATTGTGAGAAAAATTAGTACTAAATTGAAATAATGAACTGATTTTTTAAGCGTAAAAAAACCTAAAACAGCATAAATTATTGTTATTATTGGAAGAATTATAATGTTTATTTCAGAGTTTCCAATTTTTAATTGAGTTTCAACAAGGTTTATAATACCTAAATTTAATGTTTTTGGAATTATCAAAACACTATCTTTATAAACTTCAGAAATAGAAGGCATTACAGAAAACAATACTAAAATTATGAGTATTATAGCGTAAATTATTTTTGAAGATATATTTGTAAAATAGTTTAAGTTTATGTCTTTAACATTTTCTTTTTTTCGCCAATACTCGTCGTCGTTGTAAACTATTGATTTTGTTGGATTTTTTTTAATTTTTTGAGCGTATCGTAAAACATAAAATATTCCCGCAAAATTTATAATTACCCAACTAAATATTCGATATTCTATACCAGAAAAAAGTTGTAAGCCCGATAAGCCTTGTGCTATACCTATGGTAAATGGGTTTAGTACAGCTCCTGCAAAACCTAAAGCTGCGGCAACGAAAGCCAATGAAACGCCCACTATGCTATCGTACCCCATTGATATAGCTAAAGGTACAACAATAACTATAAATGCTATTGTTTCTTCGCTCATTCCAAAAACGGCTCCAAATATTGAAAATATAAGCATTATAAGTGTTAGAATAATGTTATCGATGCCTATAAAGTCTATTATTTTATATTTTTCGAGTTTTTTTGTTTTTTTTAAAAACACTAAAATTCCCACATCAATTGCTTTACTGCTGTTTATTATCCAAAAAGTCCCTCCAATTATGAGAATAAAAATTATAATTCCGCTTTGGCGTTCAAATCCTTTAAAAAGTGCCGAAAATATTTGCCAAGTTTGTGGATTATTTTGTGTGTATTGAAATTGTTTTGTAATAATTTGTTTTCCATCAACAACAGATTCTACATCAATGTATTTACCGCCAGGTACAATCCACGTTATTATTGCTGCAAAAACAATGATGTAGAATATTATAACGTATGTATGAGGAACTTTTTTTAACATAAAATACTGTTATTTAACAACTTCGATATTGTTTTTATTTGTAATTTTTTCGCAGTAATGGCATTTAAGTTTTAATTCTTTTTTATCAACAACAGTAAATTTTGTTTTCACGTTTTCTACATTGGTAATACACTTTGGGTTAACACATTTTACAATACCTTGAAAGCTATCGGGTAGTTCTATTATTTGTTTTTGCACAACTTCATAATCTTTAATTATGTTTAGTTTTGCATTTGGGGCAACTAATGCAATTTTGTTTATTTCCGATTTTTCGAAATATTTTTCTGAAATTTTAATAATTGCTTTTTTACCTTGAGTTTGGCTATCTAAGTTTGTTCCAAAAGTTATTGTGTTTTGAATTTTATCTAAGCCTAAAATGTTTATTACGTTAAAAAGGCTATCGGCAGGTATATGGTCTATTGCAGTTCCATTTTTTATGGCACTTACTCTTAATTCTTTAGTATCTTTTGTCATTTTGTGAAAATTTTAAATTTATTTAACAAATATTTTTTATTTTAATCCTAATATTGAAGCAATTATTGCTTGGCGAGTATAAACTCCGTTTTCTGCTTGTTGAAAGTAATATGCTTTTGGATTTGCATCAACATCTTCGTTTATTTCGTTTACACGTGGAAGTGGGTGTAAAATTCGCATATTTTCTTTTGTGTTTTCAAGCATTTTGTTTTTTAGAATATATACGTTTTTAACTTTTTCGTATTCTATTGGGTCTGAAAAACGTTCTTTTTGAACTCTGGTCATATAAACTATATCGGCTTGGTCTATATATTTTGTAAAATCTGAGTGTTCGTAATATTTTATTCCTTTTTCGTCTAAAAACAGTTTGTACTCATCTGGCATTTTAAGAAAATCGGGCGAAATGAAGTTAAATGTTGGGTTAAAATGCGACATTGCAATAAGTAATGAGTGAACTGTTCTTCCGTATTTTAGGTCGCCAACAATAAAAATGTTCAAGTTTTCGAGTTTTCCTTGTGTTTTTTTAATTGAGTATAAGTCTAATAAAGTTTGTGTTGGGTGTTGATTTGCTCCGTCGCCTGCATTAACAACCGGTACTTTTGAAACTTCGCTTGCATATCTAGCACTTCCTTCAATTGGGTGTCTCATTACAATTAGGTCGCTGTAGTTTGCAACTGTCATAATTGTATCTTTTAGGGTTTCGCCTTTTTGAACGCTCGACGATGCTGCATCGGTAAATCCAATAACCTTGCCGCCAAGTTTGTTTACTGCACTTTCGAAACTTAATCGTGTGCGTGTAGATGGTTCAAAAAACAATGTTGCTACTACCTTTCCTTCAAGAATTTTTTGAACTGAATTGTTTTCAAATTCTTCGGCAAGGTCTAAAATTTTCAAATAATCTTCCTTGCTATAATCATTGATTGAAATTAAACTTTTGTTTTTCATTAGTATAAGTTTATTTAGTATTTATATGGTTAATTTTAAGGTCTTTAATGTTATTAAATATGTTTTCTATGTGTTCAGATTTTTCGATATTTATATTAAAATTAAGGATGCATTTTGTATCAAAATTTTGATTTAAAGGTTCAATATTATTTTCTTTTATTGTTTTCATTACAAAATTTAAGTTTTCGTATTTAAATTCTAATTGGTAGTAATTTTGAACTTCTTTTTCAATTATTTCTGAGTTTTCTATTGCATCTTTTGCGGCTGTTCGATATGCGTTTATTAGTCCTGGAATTCCTAATTTTGTTCCTCCAAAAAATCGGATAACTACAATTAAAACATTTGTTAAGTCGTACGATTGTATTTGTCCTAAAATTGGTTGTCCCGATGAGTTTGTTGGTTCGCCATCGTCGTTTGCACGAAAGGCTTTTTTATTGACTCCTAAACGCCAAGCAAAAACGTGATGTTTAGCGTTGTAATATTCTTTTCGTAAAATTGCTTGTTTTTCTTTTATTTCTTCTTCGGTATAAACTTGGTATGCAAATGCAAAAAACTTGCTTCCTTTGTCTTTAAAAAAGCCTTCCGAGTTGTTTTTTATTGTTCTATATTTCGATGTTATATCCAAATTATGATTGTGTTAGCAAAATTATAGAGATTATTGAGAATATTATTCCTAATATATTTATTTTTGATAAGCCTTCTTTAAATAAAATACTTCCTAATAGTACTGATGCCACTACAACAGAAGTATGATTTATTCCGAAAATCACGCTTGATGAAAAAATTTCTGTGTTTAATGCCGATATGAAAAAATATATAGAGCCAAAGTTTATTAAGCCCAAAATTATTCCATAAATTATATCAATTTTATTAAATTTCTTTTGTTTTTTTGATAGTGTTACATACCAAAATATTCCAGAAATAAACGAAACTATAAATAGCAGTGTTGTAAAAACTTCTGAGCTTATACCTGCTTGTTTGTTCGAAGCTTGCGAAAATTTTATTATTATGTCGGTAGCTCCCATTCCTGCAAATAGTATTAGTGGAATTACCGATAATTTATTTTTTTTATTTTCATTGTTTGAGTTGTAAACTGTTAGTAGTATTGCTAATAGTGCTGTTATTATGCCTAATATTTTCAATAAATTTATGTTTTCAGAATAATATATTAGTGTAAAAATTATTGGAATTATTACCGACATTTTAGCCATTACTGTTGTTATTGCTATTCCAGTTTTTTTGGTTGATACGTCAATAAGTACAAAGTTTATTATAAAAAGTGTTCCTATTAAAAATGCTGATATTAAATTTGTTATTGATATAGTTGTAATAATTTTATTAAACTCGTCATAACTTAATAAATAACCTAATAATGAGGCTATTAAATAATTTAAAACTATTATTATTTTTATGTTTAAATTTAATTTGTTTGCTAATTTAAATATTACGAATAGGCTTGTGGAAGAAAGTATGCTAAATAGTATGTATATCATTTTTTTTCTATTGTTATTTAAAAAAAACAGGTCAACCAAAAGGCTAACCTGCAATTAATATTTTTTGTTAGTAATTTTCATTACATTTTTATTTTTTTCTCAATTTCATCAATATAAAGTCTAAATCCCTTATCGGTATCTAATAGATTATTAACAGTTTTGCAGGCGTGCAAGACCGTAGCGTGGTCTTTGTTTCCTATTTGAGTTCCAATTGTAACTAACGACGATTTTGTTAAGTTTTTAGCAAAATACATTGCTATTTGGCGAGCTTGAACAATTTCGCGTTTTCTTGTTTTTGATTTTAATAGTTCTACTGGCATATTGAAGTAATCGCAAACAATTTTTTGAATAAAATCTATTGATATTTCTCGTTTTGTATTTTTAACAAGTTTATCAATTATTTGTTTGGTTAAATCTAAAGTTATTTCTTTTTTATTTAGTGTAGATTGTGCCAAAAGAGAAATTAAAGCGCCTTCTAATTCTCTAATATTTGTGGTTACGTGCGAAGCAATGTATTCTATAACTTCGTCGCTTAAATCTATACCATCGTTATATGTTTTCTTCTTAAGTATTGATATTCTTGTTTGGTAATCGGGGGTGGTTAAATCGGCAGATAATCCCCATTTAAAGCGAGAAAGCAAACGTTGTTCTAAGCCTTGAAGCTCAACAGGAGCTTTGTCTGAGGTCAGAATTATTTGTTTTCCTGATTGATGTAGATGATTAAAAATATGGAAGAATATATCTTGTGTTTTTTCTTTTCCAGCTAACCAATGTACATCATCAATAATAAGTACATCAATCATTTGGTAGAAGTTTACAAAATCGTTTCTGTTATTGTTTTTTGTAGCTTCGGCAAATTGTGTTTGAAATTTGTTTGAGTTTACGTATAGAACTGTTTTTTCGGGAAAACGTTTTTTTACTTCAATTCCTATTGCTTGTGCTAAGTGGGTTTTTCCTAAACCGGGTGTTCCGTATATAAATAATGGATTAAATGCTGTGCCTCCGGGGTTGTTTGCTACTGCGTAGCCTGCAGAACGTGCTAATCTGTTACATTCTCCCTCAACAAAATTCTCGAATGAGTTATCTTGATTTAGTTGTGGATCTACGTGTAATTTTTTTATTCCTGGTATTACAAATGGATTTTTTATTGTGTTTTCCTCAATTTTTACATTTACAGGATTGTTAGATATGTTTGTTTTATTTTGTGTAGGTATTTTTACTGTATATTGTTTTGAACCAGAAAAATTACTATTTTCCATAACAATACTGTATTCTAATTTAATTCCTTCACCCAATTCTTTTCTAAGTGTTTTTCCTAAAATGTCAATATAATGCTCTTCTAAATATTCATAGAAGAACTGACTTGGTACTTGAATAGTAAGAACGTTATCAATTAATTTAATTGGAACTATTGGCTCGAACCAAGTTCTAAAACTAATTGCAGGAACATTGTCCTTAATAATCGTCATACAGTTTTCCCAAACTTCTTTATAATCCTTAACCATTGGTTTTCACTATATTATTTATATATTGTTAGTTTAATTTTCAAGTGGCAAGTTGTGAATAATAAAAAGAATAAAAAAATTAATTTGCTATTGTTTTATATTTATTTTTTCTTATAATCATTTTTCAAAACTCAATTCCAAAAATAATATTTTAGATTTAATTATAACAAACTTTAGTCAAAATTTTTGTAATTAAAAATGAATATAAATTACTTTTATTATAATCTTATTTTTAGCGATTTACAACATATTCAAATATTTACATATTTTATTTAGTTTGTTTTTTCAAAATAATAAGTTCATTTAATTGATATTTTTTCTAAAATTATTTCAATTTTTGCTTCAATAGGCAAATTTCCATCAATCCAATTTATTGTAATTCCTTTCTTCTCCATTCCTCTAAACCAAGTCATTTGGCGTTTTGCAAACTGATGTATTGCTGTTTGCAAGCTATTTACCATTTGTGGGTAAGAAAATTCGTCCATTAAATACATTGTTATATATTTGTATTCCAAGCCATAATATATTAAATCGGTGTGTTTTATTCCATTTTTAAGCAAATTATTTACTTCATCAACCAAACCTTCTTTAAGTCTATTTTTAAGTCTTTCTGTAATTCGTTTTCTACGTTCTTCTCTTTCGAGGTTTATTCCAAAAAACACATTGTTTATTTGCGGATAGTTAAATTCTAAATCTTTATTTTTTGAATAATAGTTGGCAATTTCAACTGCTCTTATTGCTCTTTTTTTTGTTGATGTATCGGTATTGTTATGTAAAATTTTATATGTTTTTAAAATATTTTGCAATTCGCTTAATTCTAATTTTTCCAATTCAAAGCGTAAATCATTATTTACAGGAACGTTTATTAGTTTGTAGCCTTTAGTAACAGCATCAATATACATTCCTGTTCCTCCGCAAAGTATAGCTTTGCTCCCATTTTCTTTTATTTTTTGAAATGATTTTAAAAAGTCGTTTTGATATTCGTACACATTATATTTGTATCCTGCATCAACAATATCAATTAAATGATAAGGTATTTGTTTTCCGTTTATTGTGTATTCTAAAATATCTTTTCCTGTGCCAATATCCATTTTTTTATAAACTTGGCGAGAGTCGGCACTAATTATTTCTCCATTTATTTTATTGGCTAAAGCCACTGCAACATTTGTTTTTCCGGTAGCCGTAGCCCCAAGTATGGTAATTAAGTCGTAATTTATTTTTTGCATTTTATAATTTTAGAATACACAAAATTAAATTACTTTTGTAGAAAAAAACATCTTATGGACTTAAATCTTTTAATCAGTAGAGTAAAAAACATTATTATTTCCCCTAAAACTGAATGGGACGCTATTAATAATGAGAAAATTGAAAACAATTCAATGGTAATAAATTATATTTTACCTTTTGTTTTGTTAATTGCAATTACAACATTAATTGGAGGTTTTTTATCTCCACGTATTTTTGGTTTTTCAATTAGTTATTCATTAATTCATGCAGTTATTTCTTTAATTGTTGGCATTGGGTCGGTTTATTTATCGGCGTATATAATTAACGAATTAGCAACAAGTTTTGGAACAGAAAAAAATTTAAATAACGCTTTTAAGCTTGTAGTTTATTCATCAACACCTGCATTGTTGGCATCAATAGTTGCAAATTTACATTGGTCGTTAGGTTTTTTAAATTTATTTGGATTATATTCAATATATTTATTTTGGCTTGGTATTGAGCAAGTTATGAAAACGCCAGAAGATAAAAAAATAGGCTATGTAATAATTTCTTTTCTAATCTTATTTGGAATTTATTTAGTTTTAGGATTTATTTTTGCAGGATTAATTTTAAGCTCGTTATTTACATTTAATACTCTATAATTAATTGAAAAAAGAAATAAACATAAGAAATAAAAAAGCATCGTTCGACTACGAATTTATTGAAAAATATACTGCCGGTATTATTTTAACTGGAACAGAAATAAAATCGATACGAAATGGACAAGTTAGCTTTACAGATTCTTATTGTTTGTTTTTTTCTAAAGAATTATGGGTTAAAAATGTTCATATTGCCGAATATTCTTATGGAAGTTACAATAATCACGAACCAAAACGCGATAGAAAACTTCTTTTAAATAAAAAAGAATTAACAAAAATTGAAAAAAAAATATCGGAAAAAGGCTTAACTATTGTTCCAGTTAAGCTTTTTGTCGATGATAGAGGTTTTGCAAAAATAGTAATAGCCGTAGCCAGAGGTAAAGCAAAATTCGATAAACGCCACGACATTAGAGACCGCGACAATAAGCGTGAATTAGACCGTTTTATGAAAAAATAGTATATTATTTAAATAACTCAGAAAAATAGCTCCACAAACCTTTATGAAATTGAAAACTATTCGTTTCTACCAAAACAGAATTTAAGCTTTTTGGCTCTGAATTTGGAAATTCTTTAATAATAAAATCTGTTCTATATAATTTGGTATATTCTGGGTGAAATTGAAATCCGTAAACATTTTTAAAAGTTTTGTGAGTAAAACCTTCAACAATTTTGCCATCGTAAGATGTAAAAAGAACCTTTAAATTATTGCCCAAATCTTTAACAGCTTGATGATGCCAACTCAATACAGTTGGGGTTAAGTTATTTCCTATTGATTTTAAAATATTATTTTTTTCATTACTAACAGTCTGTATTTTATGCAAAAAACCACCAAAAACACTGTCGTTTGGGGTTAAGTTTTTAAAATAATTTTTGTGCATTAATTCTGGTTTTGCAAGAACATCTTCAACATATTTTAAACCGTAAATTTCCGATGGAATATCCTGATATAGAGTTCCACCAGTAGCCACATTTATACTTTGCATACCCAAACAAAAAGCCCAAACTACATAGTTTGTGTTTTTTTCTAAAAGTGGCGTAATTTCATTTTTATTATTCCCAAGCAAATGAAAAAGAAAACTAATTTCAAAGAAATGCCTATAAGGGTCTGTAATTTCGGTAATTAAATTAGTTTTATTGCCATAAACCGATGGCGAAATATCTGGACCACCCATAAATATTGCACCTTTTGAAATTGAAAACAGACTATCGAATTTTGCAGTTAAGTTATTTTGTTTATAAACATTATTTTCTTCAAGAACGCCCTTTACTTTATCTAAACTAATATAACTTATTAATGTGTCGCGTAAAAAATTAACACTTTCGGTATAATCATAAGCTTCTTTTTCGAAATACACACCTACAAATTTAACATTCTCAATATCAATAAGTTTATTGTCGTGCAAAAAAATAAAAGTTTCTATATTATTTACTGTTGGATGTAAAAATAATATTTTTGTTGTATCTAAATTAGTTGCACTAATTTTTAAAAAAACAGCAAAAAACAAAAATAAAAAAGCAATTCTCATAATTAATGATTAAAAACAAACCAAAATTAAATAAACTTTTGTACTTTTATAATCAAAATTTTAAAAATAATAAAAATGAAAAAGTATGCTTTTTATTTATTGATTGTTTCAATTGCAATAACATCTTGCAAAAAAGATGAAAAAACTGTAACACCTGTTACACCAACCCCCACAAACATAAGCATTACTGCCGACGATTTTGGAGTTATTGGTGCAGATTATTATCACAAAACAGACTCAACAAATGTTGATACTATAAGTTTTGCTGCTGTTGGTGGATTGGTAGATTTATCAATGCTTACGGCAGATTTTAGCGACACTTCTAAATTTAGAGACCCAAATGATTACGAGGTACATACAAATTTTCCTGAGGCAAATTTAGCTTTAGATGGCGATGGCGATGTTGTAATGTTTATTAAAAAAACTACCGAAAAAATTGAAATGGTTGGTATTTACACTAAATTTGATACTATTGATATAATTATACCTTTTACCAATTACTTAACTATGTTTGAATTTCCTTTCACAGTGGGCGATACCCTTTCCGATTCTGGCGAAGGCGAAACAACTATTAATTATAATTACAATGGTTTTAATATACCAATAACTTTGTCTTTTGAAATTCAAAAAAATAGTAAAATTGAAAGCCAAGTAAATGTAAAATCGCCTTATAGCACAGCAAGTTGCCTAAAGGAATTTAGTACTAATATAAATACATTAACAATGAGTCCAGATTTATCTGGTAATGGACCACAAATAGACACCACAAATACTTACAGCTATTTTGCTAAAGGTAAAGGCGATGTTTTTATTGAAGCTCAGCTTGATGCCAACAAAAAAGCAACACAAATAAAATATTTAGAAGAATAATTATTGAGTTTGGTATAAAAAGTCAGTTTAATTTTCATCAAATAGGCTATGTATTTAGTTATTAAGATTTTATGTATTATTGTAAATTTGAATTAAAACTCTTATTATCAATAATTTAACTTTATAAACTTTCAACTTTATAGCTTTTTCTGACCTCATTATTATTTCAAAACAATAAAAAAACTTCCTTAAACTATTTATTTAAGGAAGTTTTTTTTTAGATTCGGCATTTTCAATGCTTATATTTAACTCAAAGCCAATCAATAATATTAAAGAATTAAAATACATCCACATTAAAACAACAATTAAAGTACCAATCGAACCATATAATTTGTTGTATTGTCCAAAATTATTTACATAATACGAAAAACCTACTGAAATTAATATTGTTAAAGCTGTTGCAATTACAGAGCCTAACGAAAAAAGTTTTATTTTACGTTTTCCTGCCGGAGCAAAATAATACATAAATGCAATTGCAAAATAAAATAAAGCTATAATAATTACCCACTTTGCAAAAAACAGCAAATAATATGTAAAATCTATTTTTAATATTCCAAAATTTACCAAATAATTTATAACCAAACCACTAAAAACTGTAACAGAAATAGCCAGTGTAACCAAAATAGTTATTACCAAAACCAAAATAATTGAAATTATTTGTTGTTGAACCCAACTCCTAGTCTCTAAAACAAGAGTGGTTGAATTAAACGCCGCAATAATACCCGAAATTCCATTGGTAGCAAAATACATTGCAGCTAAAAAACCAATAGAAAGCAACTCACCTTGTTTTCTTGTTGCAACATCAATAACAGTGTCTTTTACAGTTAAATAAGCTTCTTGAGGCATTAAATCTTTTAAAAAACTCAACAAAATATCTTGAAAGTTATCTATTGGAATATATGGAATAAGTGTAAATACAAAAATAATTGCAGGAAAAACCGCTAAAAAAATTTTAAATGCAATAGACGATGCTCTTGTTGCTAAAGCTCCGTCCATTAAGCCTTTATAAAAAATTTTCCCAATTTCCAAAATAGAAACTTTTTTATATCCGGGTATTTTTCTTTTATCAAGATAAGCAAAAATTACTTCGGTTTTTTGAATTAACTGCTTTTTTATGTTATCTGTTAGTTTAATTGCCAAAATGTTTTAAGTTTGAAGACAAAACTAATAAAATAATTGATACATTTATCTGAAAACAACGCTAATATAATTAATTTTATAATGATAATTAAATGAGTTACTTTTGCAAACCAAATTTTACAAAATGAAAACATATAAATTTTTATTAGTTCTATTTTTATTTGCTACAGTTTCTTTTAGTCAGACAGAAAAAAAGATTTGGTCAAAATCGTTTTTAAACAAAAAAGCACCAGAATTAGTTGTGGAAAAATGGCTTACAGAAAAACCAAATACTGATGGTAAATTTATTTTAATCGATTTTTGGGCAACATGGTGTAATCCTTGTCGCCAATCAATTATAGAGCTAAATAAATTTAGCGAAAAATTTAAAGACAATCTTATTGTTATTGGAATAAGCAACGAAACAGAAGAAATAATAAATAAGATGACAAATCCAACTATTAATTATTTCAAAGCTATTGATACAAGATCAACATTAAAAAACGAACTCGAAGTAAAAGGAATTCCTCACGTAATAATTATAGACCCTAATGGAATTGTTCGTTGGGAAGGGTTTCCTTCACTCGAAAACTACGAACTAACCGAAACAGTAATATCAGAATTAATTAAAAAATACTCAAAATAATGCAAAAGCAAAACAAAAAAACAGGAAAAGCGATCAATTCTGACAAAAAAAGAAAAGATCCGTTTGAAAAAAGAACTAAAAAAGATACTGGCATAGAAAATTATCGAAAATTTAAAACAAATAAAAATTCTGACTCTCAAGATTTTAGCTCGGAAAATAACAAAAAACAACCATATAAGCCACGAACAAAAGAAGAACGAGAAGGTTCCGAAAGAAAAGAATACAAACCACGAA
>DYMG01000012.1:38218-43019 GCA_020721655.1 Paludibacter propionicigenes
CCACGAACAAAAGAAGAACGAGAAGGCTCTGAAAGAAAAGAATACAAACCACGAAAGACTTTTAATAACGATGAAAACAGTTTCGCAGATACCAAAAATAAAGCAACAAAAGTAAAAAAAGACAATTCTGTTCGATTAAATAAATATATAGCATCAACAGGATTATGCTCAAGAAGAGAAGCCGATTTATACATTTTGTCGGGAAACATTAGAGTAAATGGAATTGTTGTAACCGAACTTGGCTCAAAAATAACAATTACTGATAAAGTTAGCTTAAACAAAAAAACCTTAGAGAATGAAAAATTTATTTATATACTACTAAACAAGCCTAAAGGCTACGTTACATCTACAAAAGACCCTAAAAACGATAAATTAGTTACCGATTTAGTTAAAAACTGTTGCAAAGAACGAATTTATCCAGTTGGACGCTTAGACAAGCAAACATTAGGCGTTCTTTTACTTACAAACGACGGAGAATTAACACAAAAACTAACACATCCTAAATATAATAAGAAAAAAATATACCACGTTTTTTTAGATAAAGACATTACAAAAGCCGATTTAGAAAAAATTGCAATAGGAGTTGAATTAGAAGATGGCTTTATTAATGCCGACGGAATTAGCTATGCCGATAATGATGACAAAACACAAGTAGGAATAGAAATACACTCAGGAAGAAACAAAATAGTTCGTCGTATATTTGAACATTTAGGATACAAAGTAAAAAAATTAGATAGAGTTCATTTTGCAGGACTAACAAAAAAAGGTTTACAAAGAGGACAATGGCGTTTTTTAACTGAGAAAGAAATTGGAATATTAAAAATGAGCTCCTATACCTAAATAACTTACTATCACAAAAATATTATAATTTAACAATTCAACATTTTGTATTTTTGAATATTGTTTAAATTTTAAATAATTAAATTTGATTTAGTAAATGAAAAAAATTATAACCATAATTTTACTTATTGTTTCAACAATTATAGCAACATCACAAAGTTCTATTGAAGCAAAACTTATGTTTATATCTTTTCATCCAATAAAATCGTTGCGACAAGCAGACACCAAAATTTACGAAAACAAAGTTGATGAAAATGCAAATTTCATTCGCTCGCCGGGCATAATGCTATCATATCAAAAATACATATATTTAACCCGATTATCTTTTCAAATATCTCAAGGCTTTTTTTCCGATGCAATTTCAAATTTTGCGGGAGTTAGTAGTTTATTTTTAAAATATAAATTTTATCATAAATACAAAATATCTTTTTCATTAGGAGCTGGTCCAAATTTCTTATTCAGAGAAGATTGGCACAAAAGTTACAGATATATTGACAACGATGGATATATATTAAACGGAGAATATCAAACAAAATGGACTTTAGGCACAGAGTTATCATTATACTACTTTTTAAATAAACGAAGCGACATTTCTATATCCTTACTCTACGGACACGAATATGGAGCATTTGCTTTAAACTTCGGATACAAATATTGGCTACAAACAAACGTAAATTTTAAAGACGATTGTACCAATTGCGGTAACAAATGGAAAAAAGGAGGCGGTTTTAAACTTTGGTGGAAAAAATTATGGAATTAACTTTAATAAAAAAATATGAGATTTAACAGAACTTTTGACATTTTAGAACACGTAAATAAAAAATTTCAAAAAGATGATATTTTGGTTGGCAAAATAAAAGGCGAATGGAAAAAATTTAGCACAAACGATTATTATTCTATTTCAAACAACTTAAGCTCAGGACTTTTAGAGCTTGGTTTAAAAAAAGGCGATAAAATAGCTACCGTTTCTAACAACCGCCCAGAATGGAATTTTTTCGATATGGGAATGTCTAAAATTGGTGTAATTCACGTACCTATTTATCCAACAATTAGCGAAGAAGAATACGAACATATTCTAAACCATTCCGAAGCAACCATTCTATTAATTTCAACAAAATTGCTATACAACAAAATAATTGAAATAGCAAAAAATATAAACTCAATAAAACACATATTTACTTTTGATGAAGTAGAAAACACTCAAAATTGGGAATATATAGAAAAACTTGGTGCAGAAAATTACGAAAAAAACAAAACTACAATTGATGAAGTAAGTAAAAATATTACATCAAAAGACTTATGTTCAATAATATACACATCAGGAACAACAGGAATTTCTAAAGGAGTAATGCTATCGCACGAAAATTTTATGGCGAACTTAGATGGCGTTTTCGACAGAATAGACATAAACGAAAACGACCGAACCCTTAGTTTTTTACCACTTTGCCACGTTTACGAACGAATTGTAAATTACACAGTTCAAGCAAAAGGCTTAAGCATTTACTACGCCGAAAATATGGGAACAATTGCTAACGACATAGTTATATTTAAAGTTAGCATTTTTACAACAGTACCTCGATTATTAGAAACCGTGTACGACAAAATTATTTCAAAAGGAAAAGACTTAACTGGGATTAAAAAAATATTGTTCAATTGGGCTTTAAACATTGGTTTAAAGTACGAATACAGCAACCGAGGTACAATGTATAATATACAACTTAAAATAGCCCAAAAATTAGTTTTTACCAAATGGCGAATTGCTTTAGGTGGAAACATTAAAACAATAGTTTCTGGAGGTGCCGCATTACAACCCCGATTAGCAAGAGTTTTTACAGCAGCAGGAATACCTGTTCAAGAAGGTTACGGTTTAACAGAAACCTCACCAGTAATAGCATTTAATAATCCAAACAAAAAAAATGGAGCAATGTTTGGAACAGTTGGTCCTATTTTAGATAATGTAACTGCAAAAATTGCCGAAGATGGGGAAATTTTAGTTAAAGGTCCAAACGTAATGATTGGATACTATAAAAACGAACAAGAAACAGCCGAAGTATTCGACCAACAAGGCTGGTTTCATACCGGCGATATTGGAGAACTTGTTGATAATAAATTCCTTAAAATAACCGATAGAAAAAAAGAAATATTTAAACTCTCAAATGGTAAATATGTAGCACCAACATCAATTGAAAACAAATTTAAAGAATCAATATTCATAAATCAAATGTTTGTTGTTGGAGATGGTGAAAAGTTTGCAAGTGCGTTAATTTCACCAAATTTCGACCATCTACACTTTTGGGCTATAAAACACAAAATACATTACAAAAACAATGCTGAATTAATTTTACAACCAGAAGTAATTAAAAAAATACAAACCGAAATTAATGAAAAAAATAAATTATTAGCCCAACACGAACAAATAAAACGCTTTAGATTAGTAGCTGAAGAATGGACTGTTCAAACAGGCGAACTATCTCCTACTCTTAAAAAGAAGCGAAAAGTTCTATTAACTAAATACGAACAATTGTTACGAGAAATTTATCAATACACCGACGATGAATAAAAATATTAAATAATGGAAAATGATTTCAACAACTTCATTAAACTCCATAATTTAACTAACAATTCAGAAAAAATTCTTGTAGGGTTAAGTGGCGGGCGTGATTCTATTTTTATGGCATCACTTTTTCTAAAATTTAACTATAAAATTGCTATTGCTCATTGCAACTTTAGTTTAAGAGGTAATGAGTCGGATAACGAACAAAAATTTGTGGAAAATTTTGCAAAAAATAACGATGTGCAATTTTTCATAACTAAATTTAATACAAAAAAATATGCCGAAGAAAAAAACATATCCATTCAAATGGCAGCAAGGGAGTTACGATACAATTGGTTCGAAAAAATACGATTAGATTATAATTTTAATAAAATTGCAATCGCCCACAATAAAAACGATTCTATAGAAACATTTTTTATTAATTTAATTAGAGGTACAGGAATTAAAGGCTTAACCGGTATAAAACCAATTAATGGAAACATAATCCGTCCAATTCTTTTTGCCGATAGAAACTATATAACAAACTTCCTTGTAAATAACAATATTCTGTGGAAAGACGACTCTAGCAACACTTCTGATAAATATTTAAGAAACAATATTCGGCTAAATATTATTCCTAAATTTGAAGAAATAGCACCCGATTTTATTTCTAAAATGGAACAAAATATAGAATTATTGAGCAGTATTAATGATATTTACGAACAAGAAATAAAACGCACTAAAGATAAAATTTTACTACATAAAAACGGCAGCATTTTTATAGATATTGAATTACTAACAAAACTTAAACCTTTAAAACCTTATTTATACGAATTTATTAAAAATTTTAACTTTTCGCCGGAACAAACCGATGAAGTTTTAGAAATTATAAACTCAATATCTGGAAAGCAAATTATATCTAAAACACATAGATTAATTAAAGACCGTAATAATTTAATAATTACTGAGTTAAACACAGCAAAATTAAATGACGAGTTCGAAATTAGCGAAGGCATTTTAGAAATAAAATATCCAATAAAACTACAATTAGATTTACTTAATAATAAAAACACCACTATTATAAAAACTAAAAATACAGCCAATTTAAATTACGAAAAACTTATATTTCCACTAAAACTTCGTCATTGGATTGATGGCGATAAATTTATGCCTTTTGGAATGAACAAATTTAAAAAACTTAGTAACTATTTCTCCGACAATAAATTTTCCATATTAGACAAAGAAAACACTTGGGTTTTAACCGACAACGAAAATAATATAATTTGGATTGTAAATAACAGAATTGACAATAGATTTAAAATTACAGAAAAAACAGAAAAAATATTGCAAATATCTTATTTCAATAATAAATAGAACACAGACGACACTGATTTAGCGGATTTTCACTGATTTTTTATTTGTGTTAAT
>DYMG01000076.1 GCA_020721655.1 Paludibacter propionicigenes
TTTAGCAATAATGTATTCAGATTTATTTTTTTCCATATCTAAGTTAAAAACATAATTTATTTCAGCCTTGTATTTATTATAGTAATTACTTATTACCCAAGCTCTAAAATATTCGCAATCTTGTTTTTTAATTTTCATTAGTAATGAAAGGGCTAATAAAGTTCTTTTAAAAAGAAATGCATTGTTTTCTGAGCTTTGCAGTATTTTTTTAGCAAATGTTTTCATTTTGTTTATGGTTTTAGTGTTATCACAAAACTTATAATTTGATGTAAATTTATAATATTTGTTTGCTTTGATTATGAGTTTTTTTACACATTTTGTAAAATAGTTGTTTATAACAAAATAGGCTTCTAAAATTTAAAAGCCTATTTGTGTTTGTAAAAATGTAGGTTTAATTATTTAAATAACCTGTATTAATTTAGTTTTATCGGTTTGTTCTGTAAGTTTTCCTATGTAATTAAATTCGTGATTTATGTTTTTCATATAATTAACAACTTCTTCAACACCTTCGGGTGCTACGGCAACCAAAAGCCCTCCACTTGTTTGTGCGTCGCACAATACGTTTCTTTGCATTTTTGTAATTTCGTGAACTTTATGACCGTAACTGTTAAAGTTTTTAAATAATCCGCCCGGAAATGTTTTAAGTTCAATATATTTATCTAAATTTTTAATTTTAGGTACTTTATCGAATTCTACAACAGCATTTAAATTACTTGCTTCGCAAATTTCTAAAAGGTGTCCTATAAGTCCAAAACCTGTTACATCAGTAATTGATTTTACTGAGCTAAAATTTGACAATTGTTCGCCAACTTTATTAAGTGTCGACATTAATCTAACAATTTCTGTTCTATCTTCGTCTGTAATCTTTTTTTGTTTTTCGGCAGTTGCCATAATTCCAATACCAAGAGGTTTTGTTAAAAACAGGCTGCAACCGGCAGTTGCTCCAGAGTTTTGCTTCACTTTTTCGGTGTCAATAATTCCGGTAACTGCTAATCCAAAAACAGGGTCTCCAATTTCTATACTATGACCACCAGCTAAGCTAATTCCGGCTTCATCGCAAACTTTCCTGGCTCCTTCTAAAACTTTTTGTGCTGCGTCTAAAGGCAGTTTATCAACAGGCCATCCTAAAATTGCTATTGCCATAAGGGGTTTGCCACCCATTGCGTAAATATCGCTAATGGCGTTAACCGATGCAATTCTGCCAAAATCGTAAGGGTCATCAACAATTGGGGTAAAAAAATCGGTTGTACTAATAATTGCTTTTCCGCCACCAATATCGAATACAGCTGCATCGTCTTTTTTATCGTTTCCAACTAATAAATTTGGATTTTTCGCGTAAGTTATTTCACTTTTTAAGATTGTATCTAAATCTTTTGGCGAAATTTTGCAACCACAGCCAGCACCTGGGCTAAAAGCTGTTAATTTAGGTATTTCTACTTTAATTTCTGACATATTAATATAATATTAATTTTTAAATTTTATTGATTTTTAAAAATGAAAAACGGGAAAATTAGAATTGTAATTATTGCTAACTCTGGACTTTATAATATATTGATTGCTTGTTTATTGAAAGCGTATCTCTTAGTATTGGTTTGAAAACTAAGGCAACTACAATATTTTGAACTATTTTTTGCATTATTGACTACAAAAGTATAAAAAATTAATGTTTAGTGAAATTTATTAAAATTTTGGCGTTTTTTTTTGGTTCGTCTTCTAATAATTCAATTTCTGTTATTGATGTTACAGTTCTTTTTTGTAATCCGTAGTTGTAGGCTTTATCGTAGAAATTTAGACTTAAATTAACAGCAGCTTCCATATTGTTTTTTTGAACAGCTTCAATTGCAAGTTTTGTTTCGTTTGGACCTAAACGCTTTTGAATTTTATTTAAGTAGAAGATTAATAAGTCTTTATCTGCAAAAGTATATTCGTTAACTAAACGTTTTATTCTTAATTCTTTTGAAATATTTATTTTTATTACTGGAGCTAAACGCATTTGTTCAAAAATTTCGGTTGGAATAAAATTATGACCTATTGCTTTGCTTTCGTCTTCAATCCAAATTGTTTTTTCTAAATTTAGTGAGTTCCAAATTGCAAATAAGTTGTTTTCAAATTGTTCTGTTGAGTTTTGTTTTTTTTCTCCAATAGACCCAAAAGCTGAGCCTTTATGGTGTGCAATTCCTTCTAAATCAATAATTTGTTCGCCTTTGTTTTGTATTTCTTTAAGTATGTCGGTTTTTCCACTACCTGTTGAACCACTTAAAATTAATATATTTGCAGGTTTTGAAAATTCTGTTTTAATGTATTTTCTATAAGCTTTATATCCACCAGTTAATATTTGTGGTTTTATTCCAGATGTGTAAAAAAGCCAAGCCATACTGCCACTTCGCATACCACCACGCCAACAATGAATAAGAATTTGGTTGTTTTTTGCAATTTTTTTTGCTTTAATTACAAAATCTTTCATTTTTGGTCCAACAATTTCCAGACCCATTAAAATTGCTTTTTCTTGCCCTTGTTTTTTGTATATTGTGCCAATTATTGCACGCTCTTCGTTATTGAAAAGTGGTAGGTTTATTGCATTAGGAATGTGTCCGTGTTCAAATTCTGCAGGCGAACGAACATCAATAATGGGCAAAACTTCGCTTTCTTTGAGAAATTCTGTTATTTCAATTGATGGAATATTAATTTGCATTTATTTTATTTCTCCACCATTAAAAACTTTAATTGTTGGTTGAACAAAAGATAGCGAACCATCAGCATTTTCAGCCATAAGAATCATTCCTTGAGATTCTATTCCTTTTAAATTACGTGGAGCTAAGTTTACAAGTACGCTAACTTGCTTACCTACAACATCTTCTGGTTTAAAATATTCTGCAATTCCTGAAACTACGGTACGTTTGTCAATGCCTATATCTATTGTGAGTTTCATTAGTTTTTTAGTTTTTGGTACATTTTCGGCTTCTAAAATAGTTCCAACACGTATGTCAATTTTTGAAAAATCGTCGAAACTAATATTTTCTTTTTGTGGTTTTGCTTTGGTTTGTGATAAGCTATTTGTTTTTTTTGTTTCCATTAATTTGTTTATTTGTGCTTCAATTTCAACATCTTCAATTTTAGAAAATAGGAGCGAAGGACTATTAATTTTATGCAATGGCTTTAAAATGTTGCATTTCCCAATATTGTTCCAATTAACATCAGTAATATTAAGCATTTCTCTTATTCTTTTTGATGTAAAAGGTAGAAATGGCTCAAATGCTTGCGAAAGGCTTGCTGTTATTTGCAACGATAAATACATTATGTTTTTAACTCTATCGGGGTTTGTATTTATTATTTTCCAAGGTTCACATTCGGTAAGATATTTATTGCCAATTCGGGCAATATTCATTGCTTCTTTTAGGGCTTCTCTAAAGTGATATGTTTCTATATTTTTTTCAATTTTCTCTTTTATTTGTACAATATCGTCGTTTATTGATTTGTCGATGGCTAAAAATTCTTGAGGTTCTGGTTCAGGAATTATTCCATTGTAGTATTTATTTGTTAGAACAACAACTCTATTTACAAAATTTCCTAAAATTGCTACTAATTCGTTGTTATTTCTGTCTTGAAAATCTTTCCAAGTAAAATCGTTGTCTTTTGTTTCTGGTGCATTTGCAGTTAAAACATATCGTAAAACATCTTGTTTTTCAGGGAAATCTAATAAATATTCGTGTAACCAAACAGCCCAATTTCTTGATGTTGAAATTTTATCGCCTTCTAAGTTTAAAAATTCGTTTGCTGGAACGTTATCTGGCAAAATGTAACTTCCTTCTGCTTTTAACATTGCCGGAAAAACAATGCAATGAAAAACAATGTTATCTTTTCCTATAAAATGAACTAATTTTGTATCGTCAGATTTCCAATATTTTTCCCAGTCAGTTGTCAATTCTTTTGTTGCAGAAATATATCCAATAGGTGCATCAAACCAAACATAAAGTACTTTTCCTTCGGCTCCTTTTACTGGAACAGGAACACCCCAATCTAAATCTCTACTTACGGCTCGTGGTTGTAATCCTAAATCTAACCACGATTTACATTGTCCGTAAACATTTGGTTTCCATTCTTTGTGGTCTTCTAAAATCCATTTTTGTAAAAATGGTTGGTATTTATCAAGAGGCAAAAACCAATGGTTTGTTTCTTTTAATGATGGAGTATTTCCTGTAACTGCCGATTTTGGGTTTATTAAATCGGTTGCATTTAAAGATGTTCCGCAGGCTTCGCATTGATCGCCGTAAGCTTTGTCGTTACCGCAATGAGGGCAAGTTCCTGTAATATATCGGTCTGCTAAAAATTGTTTGGCATCTGCATCATAAAATTGTTCCGATGTTTTTTCAATAAATTCGTTTTTATCATACAATTTTCTGAAAAATTCTGACGATGTTTCGGCATGTGTTTTTGAGCTTGTTCGAGAATATATGTCGAATGAAATACCAAAATCTTTAAAAGAATCTTTAATTATTTTGTTATATCTGTCAACAATTTCTTGAGGTGTAACTCCTTCTTTTTGAGCTTTTAATGTGATTGGAACTCCGTGTTCATCTGAACCACAAACATAAATTACATCTTTTTTTTGTAAACGTAAGTAGCGAACATAAATATCGGCAGGAATATAAACTCCGGCTAAGTGTCCAATATGAACAGGTCCGTTTGCATAAGGCAATGCTGCTGTAACGGTATATCTTTTAAAGTTTTTCGACATTTTGCATTTTTTTACAAAGCTAATATTTAAAAATAAATTATTGAATTTTATAAATTAATTTTTTTGTCATTTTTAGAGCATATAGTTTGTTGTAAATCCTATTTTATTAGTATATTTGCAGTTGAACAGATTTCACAAATATGAGTTTAGATATTTTTTCAAAAGAACGTTGGAAATATATTATTGTTGATGGAGTAGAAACTAGATTTCAGATTTCAGATTTTGGCAGATTGAGGCGATTAAATGTTGAAGCTAATACTTGGAGTTTTATAGTTTCCAAACCTTGTTTAACAAACAATAATTTTATATTTTACAGAATACCATTAGCTGGCATAAAAAAAAGTTATTCAGATTCTGCACATAGGCTTGTTGCAAAATATTTTTTAGCCCCTCCTGCAGATAACCAAATTTATGTAATTCATAAGGATTACAATAATAGCAACAATTATTTTGTTAATTTGGCGTGGGCTACAAAGCAAGAATTAGAATGGCACAGAAAAATTAATCCTAGTAAGGTTGGTAGAAAAAAACCATTAACAAATAACAAGTTGACAGAAACTGAAGTTATGAGGCTAAAATTGAAACTTAAGCGAAGTAAAATGCCTTTGTATAAAATTGCTCGTGAGTTTGGAATAACACACACACAACTAAATAGAATTAGAAGTGGTGAAAATTGGGGACATGTAGAAATATAAAAAAAGCAATCTTTTTAGATTGCTTTTTTTATTTATTTACGTAAGTTCAGTTCTTTAATTAAATTACGATATCTTTCAATATCTTTATTTTTGAGGTATTCAAGTAATTTTCTTCTTTTACCTACAAGACCTATTAACGATTTTTGTGTTCCGAAATCTTTTTTATTCTTTTTAAGATGTTCAGTTAAGTTAGAAATACGGAACGAAAATAACGCTACTTGGCTTTCGGTAGAGCCTGTGTCGGTATTAGACTTTCCGTACTTTGTAAAAAGCTCTTGCTTTTTTTCTGCTGTTAAGTACGACATTTTACTAATTTTAAGTTTAATTATTTAAGTTTGCAAAAGTAATAGTTTTTTTTATATTTCCTAAGCTTAGTTAAACAAAATTTTTGAAATTATTAATTTAATGGTTCTAATATTCCGTAAGGGTTTAGTTTCCCATTTAAAACTATTATTTCTATTTCAAAAACATCAAATTCATTTTTATTGTTGTTCCACAAATAAATTTTATTGAATGTTTTTTTTGTTCTTTTTATATCTTGTAAGAAAATGATTTTATAAAAATGTGAAATTGATGATGTTTCATCTGTAAAATTACTAATATTAGCATCAGACCAATGCAATGAGCTATCTGAGTTAAAAACATCAGATACAATAGCTAATTTAGAATTATTGGTATTTGATTTTACTTTTGCTTTAACAATAATTATATTGTTTTTGTGAGATAGTATTGAGTCTAAATTTATTGTTATTGTTGGTCCATATTCATCTGAGTTTTTAAAATGAAAATATTTTTTATGATAAATAGTGTCTAATAAGATATTGTTATTATTATAATTCCAAATGTTATTTTGTGTTGAAAAATCTAATTTATTGTAAAAAACTGTATCAATTATTGTCGTTTTTACAGATGGTTTATGGTTATTTTTTGAAAACAAGAAGTAGTTGTCGCTACAGTTTACCAAGTATGGATATTTTTCTTTTATTATGTTAGTTAAATATATATCAGACAAAGATAATAATGACCCAAAAGCAAAATATTCTGTTTTTGAATTGTAAACAAAGTTCTTAAAGTTTTTAATATCGACATTTATTTTTTGGTAATTGCTTTTTAGTTTTGTTGTATCTATGTTAAAATCTACCAAATATTTATTTATATAAAAATTACCGTTTAAAACAAAACTTTCGCTTATATTTTCAATTCCGAATTTATTTAAATCGGCTTTTAAATTGCTTGCTACTTCGTAAAATGGAGTTTTATATGTAATTACGTAGTGCTTTCTTATAAAAATTAGACTTATTGTTCCAAAAGTTAAAATAAAAGTAACAATTAAAAAATTTAACTTTTTTGTTAATTCTTTAATAAATGATGACAAAAACATCAACAAAAAAGGAAATGAGAATAAAAGAGCTGAAAACTGTAATACGGGAGACATTTTTATAGAATAGTAATATCCAATAAAAAACGGCATTAAAAAAATAAACAATGTAAAAATTGAGTATTTAATTTTTTCTTTTCTATTAATAAAAATAAAACCTAATACTATTATCCCCACTGCAAAAATAGCAAGCAACCAACAGTAGTTGAAAATATATCCTAAGTAATTTTTTATAAAATTAAAATCTGGTTTTCCAAGCCAAGACAAGCCACCTAAGCTTATTTGATGCAGGGTAATTTTAATGTGAGGGGTAAATAATAAAGCTATTGCTGATAGAGATAGAAAATATTTTTTTAAGTTCTCTTTTTTTATTAAGAAAATTGCGTAAGAGCTTATCAATATTATGGTTAACGACGAAAAATAATGGTTGTATGCCCCTAAAGTTCCAAAAAATATTAGCAAAAAAATCGATTTTTTTGACACTTCATTTTTGAAAATAAAATCTTGAATGTAGTATGTGAATGCTAAAACAATAAATAATCCACTTGAGTATGGTCTTGCAATTTGGCTGTACATAATAGTGTATTGTAAAACTGCAATGTATGAGGCTGTTATGTATCCGGAAGTTTTGCTAAAAAATTGAACTGCTATTTTGTATGATAAATAAATAGAGAAAACCCCAAAAATTAGGAATGGCAGTTTAACTACAAAATCGTTAAAACCAAAAAGTTTAGTGTAAAAATACAAAAAGATTTGAATTAATGCAGGGTGTGTATCTAATTGCATTACACCATTGTTAATTAAATTATTAAGGTTATTATATAAAGTTCTACTTAATGCACTTAATTCGTCATTAACCAAGTGTAAATTAAATATATTATAAAATCTTAAAGCAATTCCAACTATTAATATTGTTATTATTAGATAATTATTTCTAATAAAATTAAATATTGTCTTTTTCAACTTTCTTTTTCTTTAGTTTCAAATTTGCTTTATTTTCTTCTCTGGCAAGAAGTCGTTCAATATTTTTTTGATGTGTAAAAAGCAAAAGAATAGCTATAACCATTGAAAAAATAACTAATGAAATGTTAGTTTCTTTAAATACTACAATTATTAGTATTGGAAACGAAAAACCTGCTATCATTGAACTTAAAGATACATATTTTGTTATAAAAAGGCTTATTATAAAAATTGAAATTGCAATTAAGGCTGTTGTTGGTTCAAGAGCAATAACGGCACCTAAAAGTGTTGCAACTCCTTTTCCACCTTTAAAACCAACGTAAACAGGAAAAATGTGTCCAATTAAAGCCGAAACTCCTAAACCTAGTTGTAGGTTTATGTAATCGGTGCTTCCTGGCAAATAAATAGATGTTAAAAATATTAATTTAACTGCAGCAAAGCCTTTTAAAATATCTATAATAAGAACCGGAATTCCTGCTTTTTTGCCTAAAACTCTAAAAGTGTTCGATGCTCCAGCATTTCCGCTACCGTAGTTGCGAACATCTTTACCGTAAAATGCTTTGCCAATCCAAACAGAAGTTGGTATTGAACCTATTAAGTAGGCTACTAAAATAACAAGTATATGTTCTATTATCATTATTTATATTAAACAAGTTGCAAATAAACTAAAAAAAATAAACTAAAGGAAATAAAAATTTCAACAATTGGATTACATTGCTTATTTATTCGCAGGGTAGCCACATACTTTTTTAATAGAAAAATAAGAAAAAAGCTTAAATATAGTTGATTATTGTTGTGTTATATTGTTAATCAAATAATTAAACATTATGGGTGCAGATACCTAAACCTCAACCTTAACCTTAACCTCAACCGCAAAAAATAATTAACAACAATAATATTAAAAAATCAGAAAAAATTAATAAATTTGGCGTCCCTAAAAAATGTAAAAAAAAAGTAAAATGAACAAAAAATTAGCTGTAGTAGCATTGGGTGGAAACGCATTACTACGAGGAAACGAAAAAGGCACAATAGAGGAGCAAAACCGCAATTCCGAAGAAACCTTAGTAAACCTTATATATTTAATTAAAGAAGGCTATAACTTAGTTATAAGTCACGGAAACGGACCACAAGTAGGAAATATTTTAATGAGAAACGATGCAGGCTTCGAAAAATACGATATTGCACCAATGCCATTAGACATTTGCGTTGCCGATTCGCAAGGCGGAATAGCATATATGATAGAACGAACACTTAAAAACATTTTAAAACAACACGGAATAGAAAAAAATGTAATCTCAATAATTACACAAGTAGTTGTAGATAAAAACGATACAGCATTTCAAAACCCAACAAAAAGAGTAGGGAAGATATACACAAAAGCCCAAGCCGACGAATTAGCCCAAGGAAAAGGCTGGATTTTTAAACAAAACACAAAAGACAGCGACGGCTGGCGAAGAGTAGTTCCATCGCCAAAACCAATAGAAATAATGAACCAAAAAATTATAGAAAACTTAGTTCGAGAAGGAAACATTGTAATAGCATCGGGCGGAGGCGGAATACCCGTTTACTACGACCAAAACGGAATGATACAACCTTTAGAAGCCGTTATAGACAAAGACAGTGC
Organism: Paludibacter propionicigenes; assembly: GCA_020721655.1. GTDB lineage: Bacteria > Bacteroidota > Bacteroidia > Bacteroidales > JAFGXI01 > DYMG01. The sequence continues at coordinate 9,393 of DYMG01000076.1, forward strand.
ATCGTCGCTATTAGCCTCAAACATAAAAGCCGACGAATTTTACATACTTACCGATGTTCCATTCGTTTACGCCGATTACAACAAACCAACACAACGCATATTAGAATTTTTAGATGCCGCCGACACAAAAAAATACTTAGCCGAAGGAACATTTGGCGAAGGAAATATGTCTCCAAAAATTATTGCAGCACTAAATTTTGTAGAAAATGGAGGCGGAAAATCGGTAATAACCGAAGCAAAAAAACTTGAAGACCGCTCTGTTGGAACAAGAATAACACTAAACTACTAACAAACTATAAAAATAAAATAAAATGGCTTTTAACTTAAAAAATAGGAACTTCCTAAAACTAATCGATTTTACACCAAAAGAAATTAAATTTCTATTAGACCTTTCGGTAGATTTAAAAAAAGCAAAATACACCGGCACAGAACAACAAAAATTAAAAGGCAAAAACATAGCCCTAATTTTTGAAAAAGCCTCTACCCGAACACGTTGTGCTTTTGAAACAGCAGTTTACGACCAAGGCGGAAACGTTACATATTTAGGACCATCTGGCTCGCAAATAGGACAAAAAGAATCAATGAAAGACACTGCCCGTGTTTTAGGTAGAATGTACGACGGAATAGAATACCGTGGCTACGGACAAGATATAGTTGAAGAACTTGGCAAATACGCCGGAGTTCCTGTTTGGAACGGATTAACAAACGAATTTCACCCAACACAAATTCTTGCCGATTTCTTGACAATGATGGAACACAGCGACAAACCTTTGCACCAAATTACTTTCGCATATTTAGGCGATGCACGAAACAATATGGGAAACTCACTACTTATTGGTGCAGCCAAAATGGGAATGGATTTTCGCTCTGTTGCCCCAAAACAAGTACAACCAGAACCCGAACTTGTTGCATTAGCCAAAGAAATAGCCAAAGAAACAGGGGCAAAAATTACAATTACCGACAATGTTGCCGAAGGTGTAAAAAATTGCGACTTTCTTTATACCGACGTATGGGTTTCAATGGGAGAACCTACCGAAGTTTGGAAAGAACGAATTGACCTACTAAAACCTTACCAAATAAACAAACAAACAATGGATTTAACAGAAAACAAAAATGTTAAATTTATGCACTGTTTACCAGCATTTCACAACAGAGAAACAAAAATGGGCGAAGAAATTTTCCAAAAATTTGGCTTAAACGGATTAGAAGTAACCGAAGAAGTTTTCGAATCGCAAGCATCAATTGTTTTCGATGAAGCAGAAAACCGACTTCACACAATTAAAGCCGTAATGGTTGCAACACTCGGACAATAAACAAAAACAAAATATAAAATTAAAGATTTCAGATGCTACTTATCTGAAATCTTTTTTTTATTTTTACACAAAAACACCAAAAATATAAAATGAGTTTCTTTAAAGAAGAATTACTAAAAATAAAAGCATTCGTTTTCGATGTAGATGGAGTATTTTCAAGCTCAACATTATTTCTACACCACACCGGCGATATAATGCGTTCAACAAATATAAAAGACGGATTTGCGGTACAACACGCCATAAAACAAGGATATAAAATAGCCATTATTTCCGGAGGAATATCAGAATCGGTTAGAATTAGATTTGCAAATTTAGGAGTAGAACACATTTATTTAGGTGCAAGCAATAAAATTGAAAGTTTTAACAACTTCCTTAAAAAAACAAACCTAAAAGAAAACGAAATAATGTACATGGGCGACGATTTGCCCGATTATCCAGTAATGAAACGAGTAAAATTACCAGTTTGCCCTATCGATGCAGCCGAAGAAATAAAATCTATTTCGGCATATATTTCACACTTAAAAGGTGGCGAAGGTTGCGTTAGAGATGTAATTGAACAGGTTCTTAGATCGCAAAATAATTGGTTCAACGAAAACGCATTTAACTGGTAAATATGCAACAAGAAAAAACACAATTTAACGTACCACCAAAAAAATTTCAACCAACCGGAATATCATTTATACACGAAGATAAAGATATAATTGTTGTAGATAAAATTAACGGATTACTAACAATTGGAAGCGATACGGAACGACAAAAAACAGCATACTTCCTTTTAAACAACTACGTTAAAAAAGGAAATGCAAAATCTAAAAACCGAATATTTATAGTACATAGGCTCGATAGAGATACTTCTGGAGTTTTAGTATTTGCTAAAAACGAAAATGCAAAACAATTTTTGCAAGAAAATTGGCAAAATTTTAGCAAAAAATATTACGCCGTAGTTCACGGTATTTTTGATGAAAAAGAAGGTGTTATAACATCGTACTTAACCGAAAATAAAGCACATATAATGTACTCAACCAAAGACCACGAAAACGGAAAACTATCTACAACAGGTTATAAAGTAATTAAAGAATCAAGCAAATATAGCCTTTTAGAAATAACCCTTTTTACAGGCAGAAAAAATCAAATTAGAGTTCACTTAGCCGAAAAAGGACACCCAATTGTTGGCGATGAAGTTTATGGTGAAAAAGATAAAAGTGTTAAAAGACTCGCTCTTCACTCATTTTTACTAATAATTTCACAACCATTCACAAAAGAAAAAATGACTTTCGAAACCGAAATTCCACCTTATTTTAATACATTAATGAGGTCAGTCTAAAAAGTTATAAAGTTAAATTATTGATAATAAAAGTTTTAATGAAAATTAAACTGACTTTTTATACCGGGCTCATTAATAAGAAATTAAAA
>DYMG01000077.1 GCA_020721655.1 Paludibacter propionicigenes
CAACTACCACATCTGACCCTTATTCTTTTATAAAATCTGACGTAAAAGTTAAAATTAGAATGGCTAATCCTTATAGAAAAAATATAATGTCGTATTCTTTCAAATATGACTCACTATATTCTGTATATCACTACATAGGTGGATATTTAGAGGTTGATACTATAATGAAATATTCTAATAAACTTGCAAGAAATGGTAACCTTCCTATGTACTATTTTTCAACAAAAGGATTATCAGCTTCAACTGATGTCACAGAAATAGCAACAAGCGAAATGGACAAAATAAATGTTGTTCCTAATCCTTATTATGCGTTTAACAATTACGAAACATCTCCAGTTGACCACAAAATTAAATTTACCAACCTACCTAATAATTGTACAATTAGAATATATAATGTAGGAGGAAATTTAATTAGGACTCTAAAGAAAGATAATAATTTAACATATATGGATTGGGATTTAAAAAATGAGTACGGTATTTCAATATCTGGTGGAGTTTATATAATTCATATAGACGCTCCGGGTGTTGGTGAAAAAATACTTAAATGGTTTGGCTCATTACGTCCAATAGATATAAATAGCTTTTAATAATTAAAGAAACATTATTAGTATGAAACGATTTTTTAACATAATATTAATTGTAACAGTATTATTTATTAGTACAACTTCTCAGGCTGGTAACGACCAACGTTCTGGACAATCTGGAGCAAGTGAATTATTAATAAACCCTTGGGCAGCAAGTTCTGGCTGGGGAGGAGCAGGAATGGCTTCTATTAGTGGTTTTGATGCCCTATACGAAAACGTTGCAGGAACGGCATTTACAAGAAAAACCGAATTAGTTTTTTCAAGAGTAAATTGGTTTCAAGGTACCAAAATATACTTAAACAATTTTGGGTTTTCTCAAAAAATAGGAGAATCGGGAGGAGTTCTGTCTATGGCAATTAACTCAATGGATTTTGGGGAAATAAACGTAACAACAACCGAAGACCCTGATGGAAACGGAACTACATTCCACCCTACTTATACAACTATTACTGCAGCTTATGCAAAAGCATTCTCAAACAGTATTAATGGTGGTGTTGCTCTTAAAATTATTAATGAAGGTATTTCAGACTTAAAGTCGAGCGGTGTTGCTCTCGATTTTGGTATTGGATACTTAGCCGGAATTGGTAAAAACAAACTTGGTAAAAAACATCGCGACAACTTACATTTTGGTATTTCACTAAAAAATATTGGACCAACAATGAAATTTAACGGCGATGGTTTAACATTTAGAGGCTCATCAACAAATGATGTTATAATGACTGTACAAAACAGAACAGACCAATTTGAATTGCCTACTTTATTAAAAATAGGTGTAGCATTAGATTTTAACTTAGTTCCTAAAGTTGACACAGCATCAAACAAGATTATGTCTGAACATAAACTAACTGTTGCAAGTGCATATACATCAAACTCTTTCACGAAAGACATAATTCACGCAGGTTTAGAATACAAATACAAAAATTTATTTGTTTTGCGTGGAGGTTATATGTTAGAAGGAACAGGAAATAGTTCTGATGTTAGAACAATAAATTATACAGGACCAACAGGTGGAGCTTCTTTTAATATTCCAATAAATAAAACCGGTTCATATTTTTCAATAGAATATTCTTACAGAGCAACAGAAATTTTCTCTGGCGTTCACACTTTTGGAGCAAAAGTTGTTCTTTAAAAAAAAATTGCTATTTTTGCATAACATAAAGAGTCCCGAATTTCGGGATTCTTTTTTTGTTAAAATAAAAACAAATAAATATGGGAAACACAACCTACATAACAGCAGAAGGTCTAAAGAAATTAAATGATGAGTTAAATCAACTTAAATCTGTTGAACGACCAAACATATCTAAGCAAATAGCCGAAGCCAGAGATAAAGGAGATTTATCGGAAAATGCTGAATATGACGCAGCTAAAGAAGCACAAGGACTTTTGGAAATGAAAATATCTATACTACAAGATAAAATAATTAATGCCAGAGTAATTGATGAAAGCGTTCTACAAACAGAAACAGTTCAAATAATGAACAAAATACGAATTAAGAACCTGAAAACCAATACAGAAATGGCTTATACTATTGTTTCTGAAGCAGAGGCAGATTTAAAATCGATGAAACTTGCAGTTAATACGCCTATTGCAAAAGGTTTACTTGGAAAAAAAGTAGGCGATATTGCAGAAATAACAGTGCCTAATGGAACTATACAATTAGAAATTTTAGAAATAAGTTTGTAAAATGGCGACAATTTTTTCAAAGATAATTAATGGCGAAATACCATCGTACAAAATAGCAGAAACCGATAAATTTTATGCATTTTTAGATATTAGCCCTCTTGCAAAAGGTCATACTTTAGTGGTTCCAAAACAAGAAATTGATTATATTTTTAATTTAGAAGATAATTTGCTTGGAGAACTTCATATTTTTTCTAAAAAAGTAGCGAAAGCTATTGAAAACACAATACCATGTAAACGAATTGGAATTGCAGTTATTGGATTAGAAGTACCTCATACTCACATACATTTGATTCCAATAAACAATGTAAGCGATATTGATTTTTCGAGAGAAAAATTAAAACTAACAGCCGAAGAATTAGACGAAATTTCAAAAAAAATTAGGTATAATATCGACAATAATTAAAAAAAAAGGCTAAGTTCTATGTATATTAGCATTATTTATAATATAACTTTTGAATAAAAAGATGATAATGCTTAATATAGTCGTCATTGCGAATGATTTCGATAGCTATCGGAAGACGAAGCAACGATAAAACCCTTAACGCAGTTAATCTCAACTCATTTTAAGGAGATTGCTTCACTGCGTTCGCAATAACGCAAAACATAACAGAAACATGTCAATCTTAATAATTGCTGTATTAATTAGAACTTATCCAAAAAAAACAAAACAATCAAGAATAAATTGTAATAACTATAGTTCTGTTTTTAGCTTTATCTCTAAACTCGCATAAAAATATTCCTTGCCAAGTTCCTAAATTTAGCTTTCCGTTAGAAATAGGAATTGTTATTGATGTTCCTATAAATGAATGTTTTATATGCGATGGCATATCGTCTTTACCCTCTTGTTTATGAGTAAAATAGCTTGTATTGTCTGGAATTAATTTATCAATAAAATTTTGAAAATCGGTTCTTACAGATGCATCGGCATTTTCGTTTATTGTTAGTGATGCAGAAGTGTGTTTCATAAAAAAATTAACTAAACCCACTTCCGGTAAATTGCCTAATTCATTAACAATTAAATTTGTAACCAAATGAATTCCCCTACTATAAACAGGCAAGGTTAATGTTTTTTGAGTAATCATAGCTTTATTTTATAATAAATTCTGTTCTTCTATTTTGCGATTTTCCTTCTTCAGTTTCATTTGTAGCAATTGGTTGTGTTTCTCCATAGCCTTTATAAGTTAATCTATTTTCAGAAATTTTATTTAAAACCAAATAACTTTTAACTGTTTTTGCTCTATTTTCAGAAAGTTCAAAATTATGAACATCGTTGCCAACATTATCGGTATGCCCTCCAATTTCAATATTAATTCCCTGATTATCAATTAAAAAATTTATCAATTTTCTTAATTCAATTTTCGATTCTTCTTTTAAATTATACGAATCGGTATCGAAAAAAATGTTTTTAAGAACAAGCTTGTTGCCTTTTTCAATTTTTGATAAGGGTATATCTTTTATAAAATGTTTGCTTTGTTTTTCCGATTTGAGTAGAAAATTGTCGGAATAAAATATATATTGTTCTTTGTTTACATTTAGCATATAATTTTTATCGGTAGGAATGCAAATTAAAAATTCTCCTGTTTTTTTGTTTGAATACGCCTCTATAAGTACTGTATCGTTATCTAAATCAATAAGTTCGAATTTTGCATTTAATGGTAATTTTGTTTTTTCATCGAAAATTTTACCCTTAAAATAAGTTACCGATTGTGGCTGTGCCTCTTTATACAACTCGAATTTATACAAATCTATGCCTCCGTAGCCATTTTCTCTATTTGAAGCATAGTATGCTATGTTTCCTTGTGCATTTACAATAAGACTGTTTTCATCGGTATTTGTATTTATTGGATAACCCAAATTTAAAGGGCTTCCCCAAGTAGAATCGCTACTTTTATTTATTTTATATAAATCAAAACCTCCCATTCCAATTTTTCCATCTGACGAAAAATAAAGTGTTTTATTATCGACATGAATAAATGGTGAAATTTCGTTGTCTTTAGTATTTACGCTATCTCCAAGATTAATAGGGCTACCAAATTTACCATCTTTTCCTATAGTACTTTTCCAAATATCTAACTTTCCTTTACCACCTTTTCTGTTACTTGTAAAGTATAATGTTTTACTGTCGGGCGAAATTGATGGTTGCGATTCCCAATCTTCGGTATTTATAGGCTCTCCAATGTTTATTGGTTTTGTCCAACTACCATTATCGCCTTTTTTTGTCAAATATATATCGCAACCGCCAAGCCCGTCGGGACGATTGCATGCAGTAAAAAACAAGTATTTTCCATCAGCCGAAAGCGATTGTGCGCCTTCATTATTATCGGTATTTACGTTGTTGCCAATGGCTTTTGAATTTTGCCAAATTTTATCGTTTTTGTTTGATATATAAAAATCTTCTTGTTCAGAACCATCTATAGAACTAGGAAGTTTTCTTGTAAAAACTAAGGTGTTTTCTTCGGCATTTAATGCTGGTAAATATTCGTCGTATTTTGAATTTACTCCAGCCCCTAAATTTTCCGGATTAAATGGTACTGGATTATTTTTTGCATTAATAGCAAATTTGCATACTTCAATATCGTGTTTAACGTGTTGTAAATAACGCTGTTCTGCATTCTTATTTAGCAAATATTTATTTAAATTTATTTCGGCATTTACATAATCGCCATTACTTATTTGTGTATTTCCTAACATTAAAAAAATAATTGGTTCTTTATCGCCTATTTCTTTTGATGCTTCGGTGTATAAATTTATAATTTCGTCCATTTTATTGAGTTCATAATAAATTTCACCGTATAGAAAATATATATCAATATTATATTTATCGAGTTTTTTTGCTTGATTTAGGACTTTTATAGCATTTTCATATTTTTTTTGTTGAAAATTTATTTTTGCACTTTTTATTAATTCGCTTGCTTCTCCGTTTTGCGAAAATGCAATTTGATTTATCAGTAAAACAAGAAATACTATAATAATTTTTTTCATAGTTTGGTATTATTAATTTTAGAAAACAAATTTTACAACAAAAACAGTTATTGCCAATAATACAGTAGCTAACATTAGTCCTTTAACAGTTTTTGTTTTGTTTAATTTAAAAAAAAGAAAAAACATAATTAAATTAGGGATACCCGTTAAACTCAATATATTAGCCATAATTTTTAGTTGAACCATATTTTTAAAAAAAACGATTGGTGATGTAGTTCTGCTGATGCTATAATTAAAAAAAAGTATTGCTATTATAGGCACAAAAATTCCAAGAAAAATACCTAAACCATAAGTATTTGCAATTTTACTTTCTGATTCTATTTCGTCTTTTTCTTCATCAAATTCCATTATATCTGTTTTTTAAAGTTTCAATGTAATTAAATTCAGTAGTATTTAATTTAACCGGAACAATTGCTATATAATTATTTTGTAAAGCCCATTCGTCGGTTTCTTTATTGCTTGGTTCATAATTGTCAAAATAACCTGTAAGCCAATAATATACACCACCATTTGGGTCTGTTCTTTCATCGTATTCTTGCTTCCACAAACCATTAGTTTGAGCGCAAATTTTTATTCCTTTTATGTCTTTTTCGGAAATATTTGGAATATTTACATTCAAAAAAACATTTTTTTCTAAACCGTTTTTCAAAACATCTTCAATAATTTGTTTTACAAATTTTACAGATGGCTCAAAATCAGCTTCGCTACTATGGTCGGTAATGGAAAATCCTATAGAAGGTATTGAATTTAATGCTCCTTCCCTTGCTGCCCCCATAGTTCCAGAATATATTAAACTAATTGCCGAATTTGAACCGTGATTAATGCCTGATAATATTAAATCAGGTTTTCGAGGTATTAGTTTATCAAGAGCTAATTTTATTGTATCTACCGGCGTTCCATTGCAACTATAAATGGTTAAACCTTGTGTTTGTTCTAGTTTTTTAACTCGTATTGGATTCTTTATGGTAATAGCGTGCGACATTCCCGACTCGCCTTTTTCTGGGGCGACTACAAAAACATCACCATACAGTTTAGCTATATTTATTAAATACTGAAGTCCTTTTGCTAAAACTCCATCGTCGTTTGATATTAATATTAATGGTTTCATTTCTTTCTTTTTTATCTTATTTCTCTAATATCGTAAATTACTTTTTTATATTTTACTGAATTTTCAATAAATGCAACTAATTTTTCTGTAACTTCCTGTACCGATGTAAGTTCTCCGTTTTTTTTATACATTTTAAATTTATCGGCAAATTCAAATTCTTCTATTGTTGCTTTCCTAATGTCTGTTTGCATAGGTGTATCGACAATACCCGGTGCTATTGAATAAATTTTAACAGCTTTATTTTTTCTGTTTTTTTGTTGTTCATCAAAAATTACTTGGCTAAACATATCTATTGCACTTTTGCTAGAACAGTATGTTGCCCACGATGATATTGAGTGTCGACCAGCTCCAGAGCTTATGTTTAGAATTATTTTTTCGTAATTTTCGTTTTCATATTTTTCAATAAATTTATTCATTAATATTGATGGTGCAATTGTATTAATGTTATAGGTTTCAATAATTTTATTGTTATCTACTTTTCCAATTTGTCTTATATGTCCAATAATTCCAGAATTGTTTATTAACACTATTTTTTGTGGATTTTTACAAAATTCAAAATTAAAATTTTTTACTTGTTCTAAGTCTGATAAATCTATATAAATATGTTTAAAATTATTGTGTGTAATATTGTTATTTCTAGATAGCCCAAAAACAAAATTGTTAGTATTTTTTAATAATTCTATAGCTAAACCATAACCGATACCTTTACTTGTTCCGGTAATAAAATAAATGTTCATTTTTAAATGATTTTATATTCGAGAAGAATTTACCAATATTTCTAAATTTGTTTAAAATACAAAAATAAATTTAGCCAATATTCTCGTTGTGTGGGGTTTGTTCGCCAAAGAGCTTTAGAGCCTTGTGTTCCAGCACCTTCTTTTGGTATAAAAATTGTTTTATTTTTTTCCGAAACACCCGACATTAAAAGCTTTATATATTTTTCTTCCAATTGTGTTCCAGCAACAAAAACTTTTTTATTATATCCTGCTATTTTTTCTTGAACTTCAAAATCGGGTTCAAAATACTCGCCAGGACTAAATGCTACAACTGCTTTTACTTTATCGTTGTCTTTGCCCTCCAATAAACAAAGCGATGCCGAAAACGCACTTCCAAATAAAATTACTGGCTTGTTTTTTATAGAAAAAGCATAATCTATTGCGGCTTCAATATCAGTTCTTGAGCTTAAAAAATCGCTTGGGAACCCTTTTGTTTTGGCTTCTATAGCGGTAGAATTAGGCACAAAGTTTATTGTACCTCCTGTGCGTAAATCTACAGCAAGCACATTATATTTTAATTTTAACAGTTTTCTTGCTGTTTCTTTATACTCGCCTTTGCTGTATCCTTCTTGGTGAAATAATAAAATGAACGAATACGAACTATCCATTACATACTGATAGGCTGTTATTTTTAAACCATCTTTTGCCGTAAAAGTTACTTCTTGCTGAGCAAAATTAATTTTAGCAAACAATATTAAAACAACTAAGACGCTGATTTTCAAAACGTTCATAATTCTTGAATTAAATTATTTCAATTGTTTAAAATACGTATTATTTTTTAATTATCCTATTTCAATTAATTTTTACAAAATACAAAAACAAAAAGCCATAAATTAAAACTAATTTATGGCTTTTTAAGAAACTTATGTATTATTCTAAAACTATTTTTCTTATAACAATTCCATTGTTTGTATATATTTTTGCAAAATAAATACCTTTTTCCATCTCAGTTAAGTCAATTTTCTTAAAATTTTTAATTTCAGTTTTAATTTGCTCTCCTTTTATGTCTATTATTTTTACTGAGTTAATATTTTCTCCTTGTATTTCAAATATTCCATTAGATGGGTTGGGGTAAATTTTAATTTTATCATTTAATGTATTTTCCAAAACATTTGTTGGAACATCTATTGGTTGATATCTAAGCACTTCGGCCTGTTCGCTACCATCTATCGCAGTTGTTCCGTAAATTAAAATTGGCTGAAATATTGTGTCAACAAACCAATAATAGTAATCATCTTCAATTAAATTGTCGGTAGCTGGTGTGCCAGCTATATATGCTTTTAAATGAAACGACTCCACATCATGAATTCTTAAAACATTATGAAATTCGCCTGTTGGTAAAATTAAAGTACCCTGCATATCGGCTTGTAAACTAATATTTCCTAATTCAATAGTTACACTATCTTCGCCGAGATTAAAAGGAGCATACCTTCCACTATAACTAACCGAATTATTATCTCCAGCAGTAAAAGGAAATTTAAATTCTGTTGCAAAAGAATTTCTGTATATGCCAAAATTTGTTGCATCGCCATACCAACCAATTCTATTTAGCTCGGTAGTGCTGTTATTATAAAAGAAATACCCATTTTCGGTTGTTCCGCCACGAGCAATATTTGCTGTTGGAAAAGAATCGGCACCAGCCAAGCCTATTGGTGCTGTCCACCAAAACTGAATATCTTCGTTTCCGTCGTTCATTAAAGCATGAAAATCCCACAATTTGTCGGTTACTGCACCTACACCATCTTTATCAAAACCAAAAGTATTTGCTTTTTGATAGTGAATAGTGTCTCCATTTTGTGGTATTTGATAAGTTTCAGTAATTGTTATTAGTTGTGCATTTATTGCAAGCACACTAAACAAACTTAAAAGTAAAGTTATTTTTCTCATTTAATTAAATTTTATTATTTCTCAAATATACATTACTTTATTAAAATATCTATCGTAAAACATAAAATTTATCATATTAAAATAATTTCTTTTTGATTATCTTTGTACTGATTTTAAACTAACACATTAATTTAATAGAATTTAAATAACTATATAATGAACGTACACAATTTTAACGCAGGACCATCTGTTCTGCCAGAATCTGCAATTAAAGAAACTATAAAAGCAATTGAGAATTTTGCAAATACAGGAATGTCTATACTAAGTGTTTCTCACCGAAGTAAAGAATTTATTGCCGTTTCAGATATGGCAGAAAGTTTATTTAAAGAACTTTTAGATATCCCTGATGGCTATAAAGTTGTGTTTTTAGGTGGAGGTGCAAGCACACAATTTATGATGATTCCTTACAACTATTTAAATAAAAAAGCGGCATACTTAAATACAGGAACTTGGGCAAACAAAGCCTTAAAAGAAGCTAAATTTTTTGGTGAAGTTGTTGAAGTTGCCTCATCGAAAGATAAAAATTACAACTATATCCCTAAAGGCTACACTGTACCATCTGATGCCGATTATTTTCATATTACAACAAACAACACCATTTTTGGCACTGAAATTAAACACGATATGGACTGCAAAGTTCCACTTATAGCCGATATGTCGTCAGATATTTTCTCGCGTCCTGTTGATGTTTCAAAATACGATTTAATTTATGGAGGAGCTCAAAAAAACTTTGCTCCTGCTGGAGTAACTTTTGCTATTGTTAAAATTAGCTCTTTAGGAAAAGTTAGTAGAGCAATCCCTACTATGATAGATTACAAAACGCATATTGAAAACGACTCAATGTTTAACACACCTCCTGTTCTTCCAATTTTTACAGGCATGGAAACACTTAAATGGTTAAAAAATTTAGGCGGTGTAAAAGAAATGAACAGAATAAATGTGGAAAAAGCCAACATTCTTTACAATGAAATAGAGCGAAATAAACTATTTATACCAACTGTTGAAAACCACGAAGACCGTTCAATAATGAATATTTGCTTTGTAATGAACGAAAACTACAAAGAACTTGAAAAAGATTTCTCAGATTTTGCAACTAAAAAAGGTATGATTGGAATAAAAGGACACCGTTCTGTTGGTGGCTTTAGAGCATCTACTTACAATGCACTACCAAAAGAAAGTGTTCAGGCTTTAGTTGATACAATGAAAGAATTTGAATCTAAAAAATAAGTTAAACAATTAAAAAGTTAACAGGTTAAAAGGTTTTAAAGTTAACAGGTTTTAAGGTTTTAAAGTTGGGACAAAACGTTGAGAGGTTTGAGGATTTGGAAATATGGAAACTATCAATAAAATTAGCTACAGATATTTTCAAGCTCTCTCAAAAAGTACAGTTGGATAAAGATTTTGGGACTAAAGACCAGATTCGTCGAGCTTCGTTGTCTGTTTCAAGTAATATAGCTGAAGGTTTTGAATATAATAACAATAAGCAATTTATAAGATTCCTTAATTATTCTAAAGGTTCATTGGGGGAATTAAGAAGTCAGATTTTCTTACTAAAAGAATTTAATTATAATAATAATGAATTTGAAGATTTAACAAATCAATCTGTTAATTTAATTAAGAAAGTAAAATCATTAATAAATTATTTAAACACAAAAATTCAATAAAACCTTACAACTTTTAAACTTTTAAACTTTTAAACTTTTAAACCTTACAACTTTTAAACTTTTAAACTAAAAAAAAACAAAATACTATGAAAATACTTGTTGCCACAGATAAACCTTTTGCACCTATTGCAATAGAAGGGATTAAAAAAGTAACAGATAATGCAAAACACGAACTTGTATTATTAGAAAAATACACCGAAAAAACACAACTTTTAGAAGCTGTTAAAAATGTTGACGCTATTATAATACGTAGTGATATTGTTGACAAAGAGGTTATTAACGCAGCTGAAAAATTAAAAATTGTTGTTCGTGCTGGTGCTGGTTTCGACAATATTGACTTAACTACAGCAACCGAAAAAAATATTGTTGCAATGAACACGCCGGGTCAAAATTCTAATGCCGTTGCCGAATTGGCTTTGGGCTTTATGGTTATGATGGCTCGTAACAATTTCGACGGAACCTCTGGAACAGAATTAAAATGTAAAAAGTTGGGAATTCACGCTTATGGTAATGTTGGGAAATTAGTTGCAAACATTGCAAAAGGCTTTGGTATGGAAGTTTTTGCTTTCGACCCATTTGTATCTAAGGAAGCTATTGAAAAAGACGGTGTAAAAGCTGTAAACACCGTTGAAGAACTTTACTCTACTTGCCAATACATTTCTTTACATATTCCGGCAAACGACAAAACCAAAAAATCTATAAATTACAATTTGCTAAGTAAAATGCCTAAAGGAGCTACATTAATTAATACTGCCAGAAAAGAAGTTATAAACGAAGAAGAAATACTAAAATTAATGGCAGAGCGTAAAGATTTTAAATATGCTTCAGACATTGAACCTAGTTCTAAAGATGCTTTTATCGAGAATTTTAGCAATAGAATTTTCTTTTCACCTAAAAAAATTGGTGCACAAACATCAGAAGCTAATATAAACGCAGGAATTGCAGCTGCAAAACAAATAGTTGATTTCTTTGAAACCGGAAATATCCAATTTAAAGTAAATTAACCAATCAGACAAGGTGCTATAAACCAATATTATAGCACCTTTATTCAAAAAAAAACTGCAAAAACTTAAAAATATTTTTTCAATTAATAAAATTATTATACATTTGCAACCGCTAATGAAAGCTCGGTGCTATAGCTCAGTTGGTAGAGCAATGGACTGAAAATCCATGTGTCCCTAGTTCGATTCTTGGTAGCACCACGTTATTAG